>NZ_JAASUA010000006.1:0-209206 GCF_014322845.1 Listeria immobilis
CTTAATAACACCACAGAAACGAATGGCTTTTATAAAATTACTGTAAATGGCAATGTTGGCTGGATGAAAGCATCTTACTTTGCAAGTAAACCTGTTTTAGAAAATGTTTATGCTAAATCAGCTATTGACTTAAGATCCGCCGCTAATTGGGATAGCTCTATAGCTTTTACTCTTAAAGAAGGTGACAAAGCCACACTTAATAACACTACAGAAACGAATGGCTTTTATAAAATTACTGTAAATGGTAATGTTGGCTGGATGAAAGCATCTTATTTCTCTAAAGAACCAGTTCTAGAAACACTTTATGCTTCCTCTCAACTTAATTTACGTTCAAAACCTGATTGGAACAGCCCTATTTCAGCAACAATCTCAGTTAACACACAAGTAAAGTTAAATAATACAACATTAACCAATGGATTCTATCAAGTTACTGCCGCTGATGGGAAAACTGGCTGGATGAAGCTAAGTTATTTTTCTACTTCTTCCGTTTTAGAAACTTGGTATGCAGCTAGTGATGTAAACTTACGTCAAAGTCCATCTTGGGATAGTCCAGTAGTTATAAGTATTCCTAAAGGAGCTAAAGTAGCTCTAAATAATACAACTCTTACGGATGATTTTTATCAAATTACGTATAATAACCAAACAGGATGGATGAAACGTAGTTACTTTGTAAAGTAAACATTTTATTTTTCCAAAAAAAGTGGCCAGGATATAAGTCTTGAAAAATAGAAACCAGAAGCAAAAATCGTGCAAATAGATTTTTGGTTCTGGTTTTTTATTGGGAATAAAAATAGTGACGCTTATCGTGACTATCCGTAGCAGTATATTTTCTTAAAAATACCATTAAAAGAGTAACTCCTAAATCGCTTTTCACTTTTTCTTCTCCCCGCACAGATAATTGAGTACAGCACAAAAAAGCCTTCAAATATCTAAAAGCTGGTTCGCTCCTTTTTTAGCTTATGTACAATTTGTACGGAACGAACATGAGGAATAATTATCACATTCATAGTACTTAAGATAACAAGCAAAACCGTAACAGTCTGTTCGAATGCTATAAATTACGAAAAGGTTATTTGAACAGAGAAAAGTATCTAAGTGTTCTTTGTACATCCAATTTCAAGAAAGAAATGGATTCTGTTTTATATGTCTTTATCTACTCCTTTTAGTAGATAGAATAGGTTATTAACCGCGTCTATTCAGCTGAAATCTTATAGTTTCGTTCACTACCATATCCAGCTTCTACTACAATATAGGACGGTAATTCTAAAAAAATTTTCTTCCATTAGTTCAAAAAAAGAAGTAACATACGAGGGATTAGTAAATACACCGTAACCTAAGATATATTGCTTGTTTATCGCTATTTGTAAATAATAATCAGCTTTTATTTGTTTATTATGTATATACTCCTCTTTCATCCACATAAATGTTGCGCCTATTCCGTTTTAGAAAAGCTATTCCGATTGCCGAAATAGTAAAATAGCGTTGGCATTTCCGTTTGCGTGTTAGAAAGCATTGTAACTGCTTAAAGGCATGTTTCGGGAGCTCTTATTTCGAACAAAGTCCTTGATTATAATCTTTCGACTTTACCTAAAGAGATTGAAGGTGTTTTTCCGTCGATTCCCTCATTAGTTTATTGTTTAATCACTGCTATTCTTTCAAAAGTGGCCTTTTTTTATGTATTGAAAAATGGATTTGATTACCCCTCTTATAAAGGAATTTTCAAATCCATTTTTCTTTTTACTAGAATTTATGTCCCAGACTCTTCCTATTTTACTGGGAAAGCAACAACTATGTTGTCTCCTGCTTTATCTTGTGAAACACTCGAATCGAATTTATCTGGATTTGGCACACCAATTTTAGGGTCCATAGCCAAATCATTATATAACGCTTCCGTCATAGTGAATGTTAGTAATCCTCGGGCTGTTTTACCAGCTGTAAAAATATAGGGATCTGCCTTGCTTCCCAACAAATGAAAATTAGTAGGTATAAAATTATCTAAGCTGCCTCCAACAAACTCATTTGCTCCAACAAGACTAATTTGATCTGCTTTGTACATTTTGTCTTTGGTAGAAGTATTTTTTATTGATAAGTCTAAAGTAATAACATAACCATTTTTATTAGCTAGGTAACTTTCAGGATTACTAGCATTAACAGTTTTGTTTGCATCTACAACATGTTCTACCTTATATTGATTGATTTCTATTGTTAAATTTTGAAATATTTTTTGAAATGATGGCGAACTTGAAAGGTATGTTGTTGTAACAGTCCCACCTAGAACTGGTTTTACATTTGAATATTTAAAACCTGTTGTGGATAAAGAAAATGTTGGTGTTGTCTCATTCTCATTATTTTCCGGGCTTGTTGAATCTGTATTATTTTTTGAAGGAGTATTTTTTTCTACTTCTGAACTTCCTTTAGTTACTGTCTCTTTGTCATCAGTTACTGAATCTTTAGTAGTCTCTTGTTTATCAGTTTGAGTTGGCTCATTTTCTTCTTTTGGCGTAGCTGCAGATTTTTTAGTCTTTGTTTCAGTTGTTTGTTTATCTGCTTCTTTTGTTGGAGTATCATTAAGGGCATAAGCACCGATTACAACACCGCCTATCAAAATCACAATTAAGATTGTTAAAATAAATATTCGTTTTTTCATATAAATAACCACCTTTTCTACTCACTTATAATATACCAAATAGCATCACATATTACAATAGTGTTACAAACTCATTGTTCCTATTCCCTTTTTTCTAAAAACAATGCATAAAAAAGCCAAATAGTTTTAAGTGATAAATAGCATCGCTCAAAATCTATTTGGCATTTAAATTATTAATTATTCAGCAGTTTTTGAACGTTTTGCTGCTTTTTCACGTTCGTTTTTATTAAGAATTTTTTTGCGCAAACGGATTGATTCTGGAGTTACTTCACAAAACTCATCTTCGTTCAAGAATTCTAATGATTCTTCTAAAGATAAATGACGTGGTTTTTTAATAACATTTGTTTGGTCTTTATTCGCAGAACGAATGTTAGTCATTTGTTTTGCTTTAACAATGTTAACAGCGATATCGCCTTCACGATTATTTTCTCCAACAATCATACCTTCGTAAATATCCGTACCAGGTTCAACAAAAATAGTACCGCGATCTTCTACTTGCATTGTTCCGTAAGTAGTTGATTTACCAGTTTCCATTGATACAAGAACACCACGACTACGTCCACCAACACGTCCTTTTTGGATTGGTTGATAGCTATCGAATGTATGGTTGATAATACCATATCCACGAGTCATTGAAAGGAAATCTGTTGTATAACCAATTAATCCACGAGCAGGAACGATAAATTGTAAACGAACTTGTCCGTTACCGTCGTTAATCATGTTTTTCATTTCACCTTTACGTTGGCTAATAGATTCAATAACAGATCCCATGAATTCTTCAGGAGTATCAATTTGAACATCTTCTACTGGTTCACATTTCACGCCATCAATTTCACGAATGATAACTTCAGGTTTAGAAACTTGTAATTCATAACCTTCACGACGCATTGTTTCAATAAGAATGGATAAATGAAGTTCTCCACGACCTGAAACTACCCAAGCGTCTGGGGAAGCTGTTGGATCTACACGAAGCGATACATCTGTTTGAAGTTCTGCTAGTAAACGTTCTTCAATTTTACGACTTGTAACATGTTTACCTTCACGACCAGCGAAAGGACTGTTATTAGTAACAAAAGTCATTTGCAATGTTGGTTCGTCAATACGTAAAAGTGGAAGTGCTTCTTGATGATCAAATGGTGTTACTGTTTCACCAACGAAGATATCTTCCATTCCAGCAAGTGCTACTAAGTCCCCTGCTTTTGCTTCTTTAATTTCGTCACGTTTTAGTCCGAAGAAACCGAACATTTTCGTTACACGGAATTGTTTTACAGTACCGTCAAGTTTAATTAATGCAACTGTTTGCCCAACATGCATTGTTCCGCGGAAAACACGGCCAATACCGATACGACCAACATAATCATTATAATCAAGTAATGAAACTTGGAATTGTAAAGGTTCATCGCTATTATCAACTGGTGCTGGGATATGTTCAATAATTGTGTCTAAAAGTGGTTTCATTGTTTCTTTTTGTTCTGCAGGGTCGGAATCATAACTTGAAGTTCCGTTGATTGCAGATGCATAAACAACTGGGAATTCTAATTGATCATCATTTGCTCCTAGTTCGATGAAAAGTTCTAATACTTCATCTACTACTTCTTCTGGGCGAGCAAAATCACGGTCAATTTTATTAACTACGACAATTGGTGTTAAGTTTTGTTCTAATGCTTTTTTTAGTACAAAACGTGTTTGAGGCATTGTACCTTCATATGCGTCTACTACTAAAAGAACACCATCTACCATTTTCATGATACGTTCTACTTCTCCACCGAAATCGGCGTGTCCAGGTGTATCCATGATATTTACACGTGTATCTTCATACTTAATCGCTGTATTTTTTGCTAAAATAGTAATACCGCGTTCTCTTTCTAAATCATTGTTGTCCATCGCACGTTCAGCAACTGTTTCATTGTCGCGGAATGTACCTGACTGGCGTAATAATTGGTCTACAAGTGTCGTTTTACCATGGTCAACGTGGGCAATAATTGCTACATTACGAATATCATTTCTTAAATTCAATCTTGTTTCCTCCTAAATTAAAAATCCAAACATTTATCGTGAAGATTAGCCAAAAGAAAGAGGAAAATAGATTTATTTTCCTCCGTCGCTATCGTCTCGTTTAAATCAACTTACCTATTATAGCATAGCTAGGCGGATTTGGCACGATTTTTATTTTCTGAAAAGCCGTTTTTTTATGTTGAGCGCTTTCTTTAAGGCAGGTAGTTATTTAATAGCGTTTGATAAATTTTAGGTGCTGCAACGATTGAAGTTCCTTTTTCTAAGAGATTCATTTTTTCGCCATTTATTCTAGTTACAATTCCGCCTAGCTCCTCCACAATAATTTTTCCCGCCGCAATATCCCAAGGTTCTAAATTTGCAGAAAGATATGCTCCTGCTCGTCCAGTTGCGACATCCATATATTCAAGTGAAGCTGCACCGTGAAGTCGTAAGCCACGTGAAACTTTCACAGCCTCCCACATTGTTGGGAATTTTCTTGTAACACTTAAATTTGCAATTAACAGCGCATCTTGAAGTTCTATATCTGGATTGATTTTCGGAATTGTTTTGCCATTGACTGTTGCGCCTTTTCCTCTTTCCGCAAAATAGAGTTCGTCTCGCACAACATCATAAATATAAGCAAGCTTTCCAACACCATCTTCATAAACAGCAAGCGAAATCGCGAAATCCCTTTGTTGCTCCACAAAATTAAGTGTGCCATCAATTGGGTCAAGAATCCAAACAACACCTGTTAAATCGGTTACTGAATCTGCCATCCCCTCTTCACCAAATAACCGATGCTCTGGAAAATTTTCTTTGATTTGTTGAACAAAAAATGCTTCTGTGTCTTTGTCCATATTTGTTACAAGGTCATTTCTACCAGACTTAGTATCAATATCTAATGTTTCTTTAAACGACTGCTTAATTTTCGCCGCTGCTTCCATAATCCATAAACGTGCTAAATAATCTATTTTTTTACTATCCATACGCACACCTCTTTATACCTGTTTTGTTTATTTTATCACAAAAATGAATTATCTGAATAGAACAAGATTCTTTCCCTCAGAACTTAACTTCCGTATAATAAAACTATACGCAAAATTAGGAGGAAATCTTATGACTTTTAAAGGCTTTACAAAGAAAGATTTTAAAACAATGCAAATTCCTGGGCTTGAAGCAAGAATGGCTGGGATTCAAAATGATATTCAACCAAAATTTAAAGCAGCTGGCGAGGAATTAACAACGTATTTAAGTACTCAGCTTGGCGAGGAAATGTTTTTACATATTGCGCGACACCAAAGACGTTCTGTTAACCCACCCGAAAGCACTTGGTTAGCAATCTGTCACGACAAACGTGGTTATAAAAAACATCCACATTTTCAAGTGGGGCTATTTGATAACTACTTATTTGTTTGGTTAGCTTTTATTTATGAAAATGAACAAAGCGCCAAAATTGCCAATCGCTTTTTGAAAGAGAAAAAATTATTTGCTGATTTACCAGATGGTTTTGCGATTTCACCAGATCATACAGAAGAAAAAACCTATCCCGTACATAGTGGAGAATTAGTGCCTACTTTGGAACGTTTTCGTGATGTGAAAAAAGGGGAATTTTTAGTAGGAAAAATATATTTGCCGGATGATGCCGCTTTGGCTCCTGGAAAAGCCTTCCTAAAAGAAGCGGAATCTGTGCTAGATGAATTGATCCCGTTCTATAAAGCTTCCTTACAATAAAAGATGTACAAATAGTGTTAATCTAGGTATAATGGTAGAGTTGTGAATTATTACTGGTTTGAAGGAGTTGAGGAACGTGAAAAAGGAACAGCAAACAGCAAGTGACCCTGGTCCGCATCGAAGTATTCATACAGGTGATTTTTCACGGGAACGAGACTTAAACCGCGTGAAATTTACCTGTTAAAAAAAGGAGGTAAAGAGCATGCATCAAATTTTCAAATCAGATGAAAAAGGCAAATTAATGGAATTAGAGGAAGTAACACGCAATTGTTGGATTAATATTGTTGCCCCTACTTCTGAAGAAATTAATAAAATTGCCGATAACTATGAAATTCCACTAGAATTCTTAGAAGATCCACTAGATAAAGATGAAAGCGCCCGGATTGAACGTGACGATGATTCTGATTCCGTTTTAATTGTTTGTGACTTTCCGGTAGTAGATGAAGATGATATTCATTATGCTTCATTTGAAACCATTCCAATGGGGATAATTATTACGAAAGACTACTTTATTACGATTTGTACGATTGATTCTTCTATTGTGCAATCATTTATCCGAAACCGTATTAAAGGCTTTTATACACATATGAAAACACGATTCGCCTTACAAATTTTATATATGATTTCAACGACTTTCTTACGGCACTTAAAACGCTTAAACCGTCAAACAGATGAGATCGAAAAAGAATTACATGAATCAATGAAAAATAAACAGTTGTATGATTTAATGGGTATTGAAAAAAGTTTGGTTTACTTTGTGACTGCCCTTAAATCCAATAAAGTTGTCCTTGACAAAATGATGCGCCAAAACATCGTTAAAATGTACGAGGAAGATCAAGACTTACTGGAAGATGTTATAATTGAAAATCGCCAAGGAATCGAAATGGCGGAAGTTCACTCGAATATTCTAAGTGGGATGATGGATGCATATGCCTCGATTATCTCCAACAACATGAATATCGTGATGAAATTCCTAACTTCTTTTACTATCATCTTGACTATTCCTACCATGGTATTTAGTTTTTATGGAATGAATGTTAAATTACCCTTTATGAATACTCCTCTAGCGTGGATGCTAACGCTTGGATTTGCGTTTGGAATTGCCGGCGCACTTGCGATTGTATTTTGGCGGAGAAAATTCTTTTAACTAGGACAAAAAAACGAATGTACTATCTAACCATTTGTTAGACAGTACATTCGTTTTTTCTTATCGATTAATGTTTTTTAGAGTTGTGAAAACGTTCTAATATCAGCTTTTCTCCATGATTCGACATAACAAGTTGTATCTCTTCTAACACAATCACTTTTAAGTCTTTGCTACTTGTTAAAATAGTTAGTTTTGAACCAAATGGATGCTGATTTAAAAATTGTGTTAGTTCAACAATACCAATGCCCCCAGAAGTAGAATAAGCGCGTTCTATTTGTTTTCCTTTTTGAGGAATAGATAATACTAAATAGAATATGATTCCTCTTTCTACACTACCACTTGTTTCCCACCATGTGATGGTTGTTTCTAAAGGAATTGAGGCTGCCTCTATGTCGTTTTTAGCTTGTTTATTAAGCAGAATGAGTAGAATAATCATTACTACTAATACTATAATACTAGTAGTTAACCAAATAATACCAATTAAACTCGGTACAGCTATAAAAGAAAAGTTGATACTCATGAAAGATAAAATTGCGATAAAAATAGCCAGATTTGCTTTTGAGTTATTGCTCATTTCTAATCCTCATTTATTCGTTTATTTTAATACAAATCCCTATTTAGCCTCTTTGGAAAGCCGACTGAGCTGTATTTGCATCGGCTACCGTTTTAATTACTAATTTTTCAGGTTGATTTGGTAGATAAATAACCGAAACCACACGACCAGGTTGTAGTTGTTCTACGCTGGAGCCAGGAAAAGTTTTTACTACGCTAACAGGTACGATACTTTGATCTACTTTCGTTAAGTCCAAATCTAGCTCTAACTCCACACGTTCTGCTGTAAGTGAACCCCTTGGTCTCATTGCTTTTACAGTCGCATAACTTTCTACACCATTTTGACTAATCTCTAGTGATTCTTTACTTATCAATCCTTTTTTCACAGCTACCATATTAAATATGGACTGCATTTTTTCTTGCGACAGTGTTGGATCTCCAGCTTTTGGCAACCCTACTTTTCGATTTTCACCTACGAGAACATTGATTGGGGAATTTATTTGAAAACTCGCCAATTGTGTTAATGGGATTATCGTGGTTATCGTTGTATCAAATTGTTCGCCACTTTCCTCTGTTACTTGTACTTTTAATTCTACTTGCGGTTGCTCGTTTATATATGTTCCCGTTTGCCTAACTGATTCAATAATCCCTAATGCAGGAACTCCATTTTTAACTCGTCCGCCAAATCCTGATAACACCAATGGCAAAATACTGCTGATAACGAGGATTGCTATTCCGCCATATAGTGTATACCGAAAGGCCGATGAAGAGAAAACCTCCATATTATCTCGATTAAAAAATATATATGCCATTGAACCAAAAATCATTATAAAACCAATTGCTCTTCCTAAACTTCCTACTATTTTCATTGTTATTTCCCCTCAATTCATTTTTAATAATTGTGTCATTTTTTTATACATATCCGAAGATTTCTTATATTGTCTTGTTTGCTCTGCGCAGATAGCAATCGTTTCATAAATCAAAATTAGCCTATTAGCACTATTTGCTTGTTCGAAAAATGGTAAGCATTCTTCCGCTATCGCTTCTGCTGTTTTAAAATTTTCTTGTAAAAGCGCTAACTGGCATTGATAAAATTTTACTGCGTATACTTGATCAGGTGTTTTATTCGCTTTTTGTAAGCCTGCCAGTATTTCTTCTAATTTCGCAACTGCACCACCAGCTAATGCAATATCCGCTTTATGTAGTTCAATTAATGTCCAAAATGTTGTATCTATATTCTTTTGTTGCTGAAGATATTTTTCAAAGCGTTCCACTTCCTGCGCGGCGTCACCCAATCGATTTGTTGCAATCAGCATTAAAATACGATTATTAAAAATAGTGACTAGATACGTACCAGCTGAATCATCCATGTAAACTAAATATTCTTCTGCCTTAGCTAAATTAACAAATGCCTCTTCATAAAGCTTCAAATAAAAGCAATACGCACTCTCTGCAATATAGAGGCTAGAAAGGTGATGTGATAGATTTTCACTTTGAACACGATGCAGTGTGTCTTCAAAACTTTTTTTTGCTTTATCGTATAATTTCAGTGCTACCAAGACTTCCATCTCAATCTTCTTTATAGCAATCCAAACCTCTGCATCATCTTCCAGGATAGGTAACAACAACTCCATATATTTGCTACTTTCTTCTAATTTTGAAATGGACCGATAAAATTGTAACTTGTAATAGAAAAAAGCTTTTCTTAACGGGAGCGGTAATTTTAAAATGGATACATCATCAAAATTTTCCAGATAAAAATTTAAATAATTTTTATGCAATGCTTGGTAATTTTCCTGATTGTTCGTCGCCTGATAATAACATGCTTTCATCAATGCTGTTGAAAGTTCGAGTACAAGCGCATCGTTTTGTTCTGGTATCGAAGCCACATATGCATCATCCAACTGTTGAAATAACACAATACGACGGAAAGTTTTTTCGGCTTGGTTGTTAATTTCAAAAGAGTTGTCTTCTGCGTGCAGTATATAATCTGTTGTCACACCCAAGCGCTCTCCAAGTTGTTTTGCTATATCATCTGCTAACAAATAACGTCCTGCTAGAATATTTGAAAAATGAGGTAATGTTATAAGTCCATTAACAAGTGTTTTTCTTGATATCCCCTTTTGCTGTATCAAAAAATTAATCCGTTCTTTTAACAACTTTTCACTCCTTCCCCTTACCACCTCTATATTTTAACACATTAAATTGCTATATTTAAGCTGTTTTCACACATACAAAACAGCATGATAACCAGGTTCTTTTAACTTCAAAAAAGAAGAAAAATTTTGTTAATAAACCTATTTCCCGCAAAATTTTTGCTAGAATTGATAACTCTTTTTGTACCTTTCTTTTCTTCTCTAGATTTATTTGGGTAAAAATCACTTTTTCTTATTTCCAACTAAACAATAGGTTCTTTGGTGATAAAAAATAACTAACGCGATAAATCCCAATCAATAGAAAATGGATTCGGAATCCTCTATACAGAGAATAAACAAATCCATTTTTAATTGGTTAAACTTAATTTTATTTATGATGTCTTCTTTTTATTTAGTTAACTCGTCGTTTAATAAAGTTCGTAATTGTTCCGGACTAATGTGTTCATCGAAAATATGCTCACCAACAATAACAGTTGGAACAAATACAATATTTGCTTCATTTGCTTCACGGATAATTTTTTCAGATGCTTCTTTATTATCCTGCTCTGTTAATCCTAGAGTCGCTTCCATATAGGTCGCTACTTCCTCTAAAGATAGATTTCCCCACTCACCTTGTGTACTATAAATTTTATTAATTGTTTCGCGTGTTTTTTCTGGTGTGGAATAGTCTAAATAACGGTGCGCCACATTTCCACGTTGAAGTGATTCTTTTTCTTTATCAAAAGGTTTAATGATAAGCTCGATTTTGCCAGCTTGAATAAACTCTGTTAGAACATCTTTTGATTTTTCGTTCCACTCACGACAATATGGGCAACGCAGATTAATAAATGACATTACTTTTACCGGAGCTTCCTTATCTCCTACGTGTATCCCTACTTCTGGTGTTACAATGCTTGCTTTAATTTGACTAATATCCATGAAAAATTTCCTCCTTTTTAATTACGGTTGCATTTTTATTTTGCTTGTGGTTGCATCTTTTACTAATTGCATGACTTTATAAGCAGAATAGCCACTTGCTTTTTCAAAGTCTAGACCAAGACGTTTTTCTTCGCCTTTAGAAGGAACCACTTGTTTAAAATTATGGTATTTTTCTTTAAGTTCTAACGTATCAATGCCTTTTTCATATGCGCGTTCGATAGCCTCTAAAAATTGGACAACAATCGTCATTTCTTCCGTTGTCCAGTCTGGATTTAGCGGATAACTATATTCCATTAATTTATTCCTCCTTTATCAAGTTGCATTGCTTCTAATTTACTCGTTGTTTTCATCGCAATTTGCTTCAATTCTTTTTGTTCGTCCTCTGAAAGGTTAAGTTCTAATAATTCTTGTACTCCAGAAGCGCCAATAACGGCTGGTACGCTAATAAAGACTGGTTCATCTAATCCATAAGCTGTCTTAACCTCCACGCCTACTGTAAGCACTCGCGCCTCATCTCGTAAAATCACTTCTGTTAATTCTGCAAGCACGGTCACTGTACTAAATTGAAACGTGCAATCATCTTTATTTTCAAAAGGAAAATCAGGAATCTTTGTCATTCTTTGCGCAAGGTTTTGTAAATCTTCGGAAGTGATTCTTTTTGGCTCTTCCGCTAAATAACTTAAAATTGGTTTTCCGCCAAGAAATGCCCTGCTCCATACTGGAATGACATCGTTCGAATGATCCCCTATAATATAACCATGAACATTTTTGGGACTAATTTTAAATAATTTTGCTATTTCTACTTGAAAATAGGATGTCGCGAGAATGGTTCCAAGCGTGATAATTTGGCTTGCTGGTAAACCCGAAAAACGTTTAACTAGTGAAGCAACTGTATTACTTTCTGCCGTTGCGATAATAACATTCCCTTGAAAACCAGTTGCCATCATCTTTTTCACTTTTTCTTTGATTAAAGCCAGGTTTTCTTCTTTTGAGATAGTAGAATCAGACATTTCTTCTTGAAAAAAGATCATTAAATCAGCATTTCTACACTCGTTAAAACTACCTATATCAATAGTTGCAGCAGGATGATAATAACTAGCATACTGAAAATCTTGAACGCTTGACTTCGCTAGCTCATCTATTAAGTAAATCTCTGCAGAAATTTTTTTCAGAAGAATTGTATGAATATAGAGGCTTTGTAAATTGCTTCTTCCAATAATGACAATTTTCTTCTTCTTAGATGTCACGATTATCTCCCCCTCATCAAGTCTACTAATATTATTTTAGCATGCTTACTTGCTAGAATAAACTAACTTGACCACATAAATAAAAAGCATCGCCTAATTCGCTTTGCTTTTTACAAAATATACTCATTATCAAACCATTTCACGCCGTTTTGCTTTGATACGATAGGTTGCAAAACAGAAAAAAATCGGTAGTATATAACTTACGATAATTAAGATAATAACTTCCAAAATTCCTTTCCCAATGTAGCCGCCAGTCATTTTTATAAAACCTGTAATGGGCGTTTCAAGAATTTGAATAACAGATCTCCATCCACCCGTATCATGCATATGGTGTATAAATCCCACAATAAAAGCAACAATAGTTAATAGAAAGCAAATTCCTGCAATCACATAACCACACCAAAATAGCGTTTTCTTCCAAGTTGCTGTTTGTTTCTCCATTTTTTCACCTGATTCAATTAGATTTGACTTGTTAAGTTTACCTTTTATATTATACTACTTTTTTTCTAAAACAGGTAATTTATTTCAAAAAATGAACTAAAAATAATTCTTTAATTAAAAAGCGGAAATACCCATCAAAGGATATTTCCGCTTCGTTAGTATTACATATGAATTGGGCGACCTAAAGCGAGTTCAGCAGCTTCCATTGTTAGCTCTCCAAGTGATGGATGAGCATGAATAGTAAGTGCAATATCTTCCGCAGTAATGCCTGATTCGATTGCTAAGCCAATTTCTGAAATAATATCAGAAGCATTCATTCCGGCAACTTGTGCACCGATAACTAAGCCATCTTCTTTACGGGTAACTAAACGAACAAATCCTTCAGGTGCATCTAAAGAAAGTGCACGACCGTTACCGCCGAATGGGAACTTAGCAGCTTTTACGTCAAAGCCTTTTTCTTTTGCTTCTTTTTCAGTTAAACCAACTGTTGCAAGTTCTGGATCACTGAATACAACTGCTGGAAGTGCAGTATAGTCGTTTTCAGCTTTTTCGCCAGCAATTGCTTCTGCCGCAATTTTCGCTTCATAGCTTGCTTTATGTGCAAGTGGAACACCGGGAACAATATCGCCAATCGCGAAAATGTTTGAAACGTTAGAGCGACCTTGTTTGTCAACTTCTACTAAACCGCGTTCTGTTACTTTTACGCCAGCTTGTTCTAAACCGATTTCGTCTGTATTTGGACGACGACCTACTGTTACTAACACATAGTCAGCTTCAATAGTTTTTGTTTCACCATTTGCTTCATAAGTTACTTTTACGCCGTTTTCAGTTTCTTCAGCGGATTTTGCAAGTGCTTTAGTAACCATTTCAACGTTTTTGCTTTTTAGATTACGTTTTACAAGCGAAACCATATCTTTTTCGTATGTTGGTAAGATTTCTGGACCGCCTTCAAGGATGGTTAATTCTGTTCCTAAGTTAGCAAACGCGCCACCAAGTTCTGTTCCGATATATCCGCCGCCAATAACGACTAATTTTTTCGGAACTTCTGTTAGGGCAAGTGCACCAGTTGAGCTTAATACACGTTTACCATATTTGAAACCAGGGATTTCGATTGGACGAGATCCTGTTGCAATAATAACGTTATTAAATGTATAAGTTTGAGCGGAATCAGGATGGATCACACGTAAAGAATGATCATCCACGAAAAAAGCTTCTCCTTCTAACATTTCTACTTTATTTTTCTTAAGAAGGCCTTTAACTCCTGATGTAAGCTTGTTAACGACGCTTCCTTTCCATTCTTGTGCTTTAGTGAAATCTAAGCTTACGTTATCAGCTGTGATTCCCATGTTATCAGAATGATTTGCTTCTTTAAAACGGTGACCTACAGTGATAAGTGCTTTAGAAGGAATACATCCAACGTTTAAACAAACACCGCCGTAATATTCTTTTTCAATAATGGTTACTTTTTGTCCGAGTTGTGCTGCTCGAATTGCGGCTACATACCCACCTGGGCCTGCACCGATGACTATGGTGTCTCTTTCTTCTGGAAAATCGCCTACTACCATTTTGTTACACCTCCATTAGTAATAATTCTGGGTCGTTTAATAAACGTTTAATATTGTTCATTGCTTTTTGAGCTGTGGCACCGTCAATTACACGATGGTCAAAGCTAAGTGATAGAGCTAGTACTGGTGCAGCTACGATTTCGCCATCTTTTACGATAGGTTTTTGTGCAATACGACCAACACCAAGGATAGCAACTTCAGGGTAGTTAATTACTGGAGTGAACCATTGTCCGCCGGCAGAACCGATATTTGAAATAGTTGCGGAGCCATGGCGCATTTCGTCAGCTGTTAATTTACCATCACGTGCTTTTCCAGCTAGTTCGTTAATTTCATCAGAGATAGCAAATACAGATTTTTTATCCGCATTTTTGATTACTGGTACATATAAACCGTGGTCTGTGTCTGCTGCGATACCAACGTTGAAGTAATGTTTGTAAACAAGTTCTTCTGTCGCATCGTCTAAAGTAGTGTTAAGCACTGGGAAATCACGAAGCGTTGCAACAAGCGCTTTTACCATATAAGGTAAGAAAGTAAGTTTGATACCTTTTTCGGCAGCCACTTCTTTGAAACGTTTGCGGTGAGCCATTAGTGCAGTTACTTCGATTTCGTCCATTAAAGTAACGTGTGGTGCTGTATGTTTCGAGTTTACCATCGCTTTTGCAATTGCACGACGAGTTGGTGTTAATTTTTCGCGTGTTTCTGGATAAGCTTCGGAACTTGTAACAGCAGGTTTTGCAGCTGCTTTGTCTGCTTTTGGCGCTGCTTTTTCTTCTGTTTGTGCAGAAGTTGTTGCAGCTGGTTGTTCGCCGTTTAGGAAAGCATCAATATCCGCTTTTACTACACGATTATTTTTTCCAGATCCGGCTACTTCAGCAATATTAACGCCTTTTTCACGAGCATATTTACGTACGGAAGGCATGGCAATTACTAGGCCATTAGGATCTTTTTTAGATGATGGAGTTCCATTTCCTCCTGTAGTCGGTGCGGAAGCTGCGTCATTATTTACAAGAGCAGCATCTTCTGCTGGAGATTCCGGTGTGGATTCATGGCTTTGTCCGCCTTCAAAATCGCCTTCAAAAGTTACTAGTACTTGTCCTACTGTCGCAACGGTTCCTTCGCTCACTAGAATGTCTTTTACAGTTCCATCTACTGGAGATGTAATTTCTTCCACTGATTTATCATTTTGCACTTCAAAAATGGATTCGTCTTCTTCTACTTTATCGCCCGGTTGAATAAACCATTTAACAATTTCGCCTTCATGAATTCCTTCACCAATATCTGGTAATTTAAATTCAAAGATTCCTTTTCCACTAGATTTTGCTGGAGCAGGAGCTGATTGTGTGTTTTCTGCTTTTGGTGCTGCGCTTTCTTCTTCGGCGCCGTCTTCGTGACCTTCTACGCCATCAAATGTTACTAATACTTGTCCAACTGTTGCAACGGTTCCTTCTGCAACTTTGATTTCTTTAATTGTTCCGGAAACTGGAGAAGTGATTTCTTCCACCGATTTGTCGTTTTGTACTTCAAAAAGGGACTCATCTTCTTCAATCTTATCACCTGGTTGAACAAACCATTTAACGATTTCACCTTCATGGATACCTTCACCGATATCCGGTAATTTAAATGAATATGCCATTTTTATTAAGCCTCCTGTAATTTCTAAGGTCCAGCTAAACTGAACCTTAGTATGAAAATAATTCTTTTACATTTTAAAACTCCCCATAAGTTTTAAAATGAGTATGATAGATTAAAATGCAATAACTTCTTTGACGCGTTCAATAATATCGTTATGATTTGGTAACCATACTGTTTCTGCTTGAGAGAACGGGAATACGCTATCTGGAGCAGCTACACGCATAACTGGTGCTTCAAGAGAAAGGATTGCACGGTCATTGATTTCGGCAATAACGTTCGCTGCAATACCTGCTTGTTTTTGAGCTTCTTGCACAACAACAGCACGATTCGTTTTCTTCACAGAAGCAACAATTGTATCTACATCGATTGGACTAATTGTACGTAAGTCAATAACTTCAACAGATACGCCTTCTTTTTCAAGTGCTTCTGCTGCTTTTACTGATTCTTGTACCATCGCACCATAAGTGATAATGGAAACATCTGTACCTTCACGACGAACAGCCGCTTTACCAATTTCTACTGTGTATTCGCCTTCTGGAACTTCTTCACGGAAAGAACGATATAATTTCATATGTTCAAGGAAGATAACTGGATCATTATCACGAATTGCTGAGATTAGTAATCCTTTTGCATCGTATGGTGTGGATGGAATAACTACTTTTAAGCCAGGTGATTGAGCCATTAAGCCTTCTAAGTTATCCGCATGCATTTCTGGTGTATGAACACCACCACCAAAAGGTGCGCGAATCGTAATTGGAGCAGTACGAGTTCCGCCTGTACGGTAACGCATACGAGCCATTTGACCAGCAACGGAATCCATTACTTCAAATACGAAGCCAAAAAATTGAATTTCAGGAACTGGACGGAAACCTTCAAGCGCAAGACCAATAGCAAGACCGCCAATACCAGATTCTGCTAGGGGCGTATCAAATACACGCTCGTCGCCAAATTTTTCTTGTAATCCTTCAGTTGCACGGAATACGCCGCCATTTTTACCAACGTCTTCCCCAAAAACTAATACGTTTTCGTCTTTTTCAAGTTCTACTGCAAGCGCATCTGTAATCGCTTGAATCATTGTTTTTTGCGCCATGATTATTTCGACTCCTTCGCTTCATAGATTGCCAGTTGCTCTTTGACAGGAGCAGTTGGTGTTTCATACATATTTTTAAGAAGATCAGTCACTGTTTGTTTTGGTGTAGCATCTGCTTCTTTAATAGCCACTTTAATTTCTTCTTTTGCTTGGTCAATTACAGCATTTTCTTTTTCTTCGTTCCAAAGACCTTTTCCTTCTAAGAAAGTACGGAAACGAACGATTGGATCTTTAAGTTCCCATTCTCCGTCAAGCTCTTTTGTACGGTAACGAGTTGGATCATCTCCGGAAAGTGTATGTGGGCCATAACGGTAAGTCATTGTTTCGATAAGTGTTGGACCTTCACCTGCAACTGCACGTTCACGAGCAAATTTAGTTACCGCATAAACTGCTAGTGGATCCATTCCGTCTACTTGCACACCTGGGATTCCGGCTGCAACAGCTTTTTGAGCTAGTGTTTCAGCAGCTGATTGTTTTTCACGTGGTGTAGAAATAGCGAATTTATTATTTTGTACTACGAAAATTGCTGGAGCATGATAAGCACCTGCAAAGTTCATTCCTTCATAAAAGTCCCCTTGCGAAGAACCGCCATCACCAGTATACGTAATTACAACAGCATCTTTTTTACGTTTTTTAAGACCTAGAGCAACACCAGCAGCTTGAACGATTTGTGCACCAATGATGATTTGTGGTGATAATACATTTAAATCTTCTGGGAATTGGTTTCCTACAAAGTGTCCACGAGAGAACAAGAATGCTTTTGTAAGTGGAAGACCGTGCCAGATAAGTTGTGGCACATCACGGTAACCTGGAAGAATATAGTCATGTTTTTCAAGTGCATAGTGACTTCCAAGTTGTGAAGCTTCTTGTCCAGCTGTTGGAGCATAGAAACCTAAACGTCCTTGACGGTTAAGTGAGATAGAGCGTTGGTCAAGTACACGAGTCCAAACCATACGAGTCATTAACTCTACTAATTGATCATCTGTTAAATCCGGCATTAAATCTGGATTTACGATTTCTCCTTTTTCATTTAAAATTTGAACTAATTCAAATTGTTTATGAACAGCCTCAAATTGTTTCTTTACGTCGATAATAGCCTTCTTTGTTTTAGAAGCCATTTCGTATCCACCCTTTCGTCATTTACATTGTACAGTTTCGTTATATCTTTAAGTGGGCTTGTCCGGTTCATCATATCCAACTTAAAAAATATAGCTACAACTGCCATCCTGATTGTGTATTAAATATAGTAGCGTAGTAAAAGAAAAGTTTTTCTATAGAAAGAAGCGAATTCCGGAAGCTTTTTCTAATTTCCTATAAACTAATTCCACAGCCTCTCCAGTTATTACCACAAATTCTTTAATAAAAACATTGCATTTAGAAGAGTTTGTGAAAAAAGTTTCATTCTTTCACAATATTTTATGGAAAATAGGAATATTCCTTTTATATTATAACTTTATTTCTGTTTTAGTTAGAAACAAGAAATATATTAATACACTAATCTTCTCTTTTAATTTACACTACCCAGATTATGAAGTCAATAAGTTAATCTCTAATTGTTTTATCGCTTACAATGGCTTTATTACTTAAATCATTCGCTTTCCACTTCTGTATTAAAAAAAGTTTAAAATTATATGAACTGTTATATAATATTGCAACCATCGCATTATCACACCTATTTCATCTTTTCTTTTATTGATTTTAATTAGTTTGTGAATTCACAAACTTAAAAAATTTTTATCTCCTGATATTAGACGAACATTATAAGATAAATATGAATAATTGTTCGTTATTTAATCTTGGCTATTTTTAACAAATATGCCTTTAGTCCTATAAAAATACTTGATTCTTCTTACAAAAGTATTCTTTCATTCCTTTTTTTTCGTTCTTTTGTTAAAATGAAAGTATGTTAATAAAGAACAGGAGAGAATCAAATCATGCTTACAATGGACGATATTGTGCGAGAAGGTCACCCAGCGCTTAGAGAAGTTGCTAATGAAGTGACATTTCCACTTTCAGATGAAGAAAAAAAATTAGGGCGAGATATGCTCGAATTTCTAATTAATAGTCAAGATGAAGAGCTAGCTGAAAAATACGGTTTACGCGGTGGCGTTGGAATTGCTGCTCCACAACTGGCTGTAACAAAACGCTTCCTTGCCATTCACGTGCATGATGAAAAAGATCGGCTTTATAGTTATGTACTTTATAATCCCAAAATTCGTAGCCATTCCGTTCAACAAGCTTGCTTATCTGGCGGCGAGGGTTGTCTTTCGGTTGATCGTGAAGTTCCAGGTTATGTTGTTCGCAGTGAACGTGTTACTATTGATGCTTTTGATGAAAATGGTACACCTTTAAAATTACGTTTTAAAGGTTATCCAGCTATCGTAATCCAACATGAAATTGATCATTTAAATGGTATTATGTTTTATGATCACATTAATAAAGATAACCCCTCTTATTTACCACCTGATGTAGATGTATTTGGTTAAAACGAACCCTCACAGAATTTATTTTCTGCGGGGGTTTTTTATTAGAAATTAGTGTCCACCAACTGTTTCCATATTACTAGCTAATTGTCTAAAGTTTCGTTTATTTGCATCACCTAAAAAAATGGACTAAATCAAGCGCTTCATGAAAAAAATTCCATCATCGGCAATCACTTCGGACTCAAACAGGCGTTCATTAATTTCAGCAAAAATCGTATGGTAACTGAAACAATTTACAAATATTAATCAAAACCTCTATTACAGGCTCTTTTTATTATTTTCTGGTAAAATATAGTAAGAAAGTTGGTGAAAAATTTGGAACGTTACGATCGCCAAATGCGTGTTACAACTATTGGCAAAACTGGTCAAGCTAAACTGCTAACAAAAACGATTTTAATTATTGGTGTTGGTGCAATTGGCTCTTATGCGGCAGAAATATGCGCACGTATGGGGTTTGGCAAATTAATTCTCATGGACCGTGATTATGTTGAGTGGAGTAACTTGCAACGACAATCACTTTTTACTGAACAAGATGCAAGAGAAAAACAAGCAAAAGCATACGCTGCATATAAAGCGCTTCAATTAATTAACAGTGATATTACGATTGAATACATAGTAGATGATGCAAATATGGAGAGCCTTATTCCTTTTGCTGAGGAAGTGGATTATCTGTTAGATTGTACGGATAATTTTGCAACGCGGGAAATGTTGAATCAGTTTTCTTTTAAATATCAACTTCCTTGGATTTTCACTTCTTGTGCAGGAAATTATGCGAATATCATGCCAATTATCCCACCTGATTCCGCCTGTTTGCATTGTTTAATGGGCGACTTGCCGCAAACGAATACAGCTAGTTGTGATGTAATCGGTGTCGACGGGGCACTTATCCCTATCGTTGCTGGCATGCAAGTCTCGCTGCTTACACAGATGATTTTAAAACCAGATTTCTCTGCTAATACTTATTACCAACTAGATAATTGGCAGTTTATATTTCGTTCCTTTCAAGTGAAAAAGCGTTCAAATTGCACAGGCTGTTCTTCTAAAGCTATTATCGAAAAGCCGTTTTCTAAACAAACTATTGCACTTTGCGGGCGCGACACAGTCCAATTTCATTTATCGCAAAAAAGTAATTTTGACATAATCAAACGCAGACTTCTAGCGGAGAAAATAACATATCTTGAAAATCCCGCGCTACTCAGTTTCGACTACCTGCATTACCAATTTATTATTTTTAAAAATGGTCGTGTTTTACTTCATGGAACAGAGAATATTTTAGAAGCGAAAAAAATATATCAGCTATTTTTTAATTAAAGGAGCGCTTATTATGCAACAAACAACATTTATCCCTGCAAGTTGCAGTATATTAACCATTAGTGATACAAGAAATTTAAATACCGATAAAAGTGGAAAACTAATTCAAACATATTTAGAGGAAGCTGATCATCAAGTAATTTCGCGTGTAGTCGTTGCAGATGATGCTACGCTAATAGCTAAAAAAATGGAAGAACTTGTGGCGGATAACCCATTTTGTTTAATAACAAATGGTGGAACTGGAATAGCAAAAAGAGATGTTACTTATGAAGCTTTATTTTCAACCATACATCAAGAAATACCAGGATTTGGCGAACTTTTCCGGATGCTTAGTTATGAAGATGTTGGTAGTCGTGCTATGGTATCACGTGCATTTGCAGGCTTTACAGAAAATGGTCTTTTAATGTTTGCATTACCCGGATCAACTAACGCCTGTCGTTTAGCGATGGAAAGCTTAATTATCCCTGAGCTTCCTCATCTAGTTGCTGAACGTGAAAAATAAACCGACTTGAGTTAATAATCTCAAATCGGTTTATTTTTTTAACCACCAATTTGGCTCATTCGCCGCCAAGTTGGCTTATTGGATTGTACTTCATCTTGTAATTTTAGTGCCATTTCATGATTTTCCGGCTTATTATCAATCGCTTTTTGTACTAATTGCATTAATTTTACTGGTTCATTAATAAATGGTCGAATATTCATTTCCTCATCCCAATATAGACAAGCTTTAATATAACCATCTGCTGTTAATCGAAGCCGATTGCAGCTATCGCAAAAATGAGCGCTTACTGGGTGGATTACACCAAAAGTCCCTTTCGCTCCTTTAATGCGAAAATTTTCGGAAGGACCATTACCACGGATAGTATTAACTGGTTCGTACATAAAACCTGCCTGCTCACATGCTTCAAAAATAGTATCTAGCGACAAGTATTTTTCTTTCCAGCTTGTTCCAGCATGACCTATTGGCATATATTCAATAAAACGAATATTAATATCTTTATCTTTAGTAAACTGCAGAAAATCTGTTATTTCATCATCATTCTGTCCTTTTATTAATACCACGTTTAGTTTGATTGGAAAAAGCCCTACTTCTTCGGCTTTTTGAATACCTTCTAATACTTTTTGCAATCGTCCCCCACGTGTAATTGCTTGAAAACGATCAGCATGAAGGGAATCCAGACTGATATTTACTCGTGTAAGCCCTGCTTCTTTTAGTGCTTCGGCTTTTTTCGCTAAGTACATTGCATTGGTTGTAATGGAAATATCCTCGATTTCTGGAATGGCCCCTATACCTCGAACAATTTCAACAATATCCGTTCTTAGTAATGGCTCACCACCAGTTATACGTACTTTTTTTATACCAAATTTAACCATTGTTTCCATAAAACCAACAATTTCATCTTTGGATAGCACTTTATCATGGGGTAAAAATGTTAGACCTTCTTCGGGCATACAATATACACACCTTAAATTGCACCGATCTGTAACCGAAATGCGAATATAATCATGTACCCGACCAAATTTATCCATTAATAATTGCATAAAACATAACCCCTATCCTACAAAATAGTTACATGTTTGCTTTAAATGTCCCGCTTTTTCCACCTGTTTTTTCTACTAAATGTGTTTTTTCTATAAGCATTCCTTTATCCATCGCTTTACACATATCATAAATAGTCAGTGCAGCAACTGTTACAGCAGTGAGCGCTTCCATTTCAACGCCTGTTTTTCCTACAGTTACTACTTCCGATATAACAGTTAGCTTATTTTTTGTATCATCTTGAAAGGAAATATCTGCTTTCGTTGTCATTATCGGATGACACATTGGGATAAGTTCACTCGTTTTTTTAGCGGCCATAATTCCCGCGACTTGAGCAACTGCCAAAACATCGCCTTTTTCCATTTTACCAGCATGAATCCTTGCTAATGTTTCTTCCTGCATATGTATCGTTGCACTAGCAATTGCTCGACGTTTTGTTTCCGATTTTCCGGTAACATCGACCATTTTCGCTCTTTTCTCCTGATTAAAATGTGTTAGATCATCTTTTTCCATTGCCATCCTCCTTCCTTATCCACCGCTTACTGGCGGAATAACCGCAATTTCTTCTAATTCTTTAGGTAATAAATCATTATCTTGTTGAAACTCCATATTAACAGCTAACATGCAAGCAGCAAGATCTACTGCAATCTCTGGAAATTCACTGCTAATGAGCTCTCTTACTTCCCCAACTGTTCGGCATTGTTGCAAGTTTAATTTCACTTCATCTTTTTGTGTTTTCTCTGCTAAAAAAGCAAAAAATTTAACGGTTGTTAACATTAGCGCCACCCCACCTTGATTTATCCTGCTCTTTTTCTTCTTTCCAAATTGGCACTCGTACTTTTAAACGTTCAATAATATATCTAGAAGCTTCATAACAAGCTGCTCGATGTGGCGTGGAAACACCTATAAAGACAGCAATATCAGTTATTTGTAGGAGTCCTAATCGATGAACAATAACAACATCTGCTCCCCATTTCTCCTCTGCCACTTGTGCTAACTTGTCTAATTCTTTCAACGCCATCTCTTCGTAAGCAGTATAATTCATTTCTTCTGTTTGAATATCACCAGTCCACTCACGAATTGTTCCAATAAAAATATTGATACCTCCGTGATTTTTATTAATAAGTTTTTCCGAAAGTGCTTGTATTTCGATTTTATCCCGTTGAAGTGCAATATATTTCATTGTAAGAACTCCTTGATAATCATTTCTGCAAATTGATGCAACTTTTCTTCATTACCAATAAAAACGGCGTCTTGTTGCAACTCAGAATGGTAGGTCGCAATTTTGTGAATCGCTTTGCTATTTTTTAGTTGTTCTATTTCTGCTTTTTCACGGATAAGGATAATTTTTGGAAAAGGTCCCTGTTTATACCCTTCCACTAAAATAATATCTGATTTTGGTAATTTTTGAATTGCTGTTTTTAAGTCTATTCCATTCTGTTCAATCACAGCATATTGGCGAGAATTAGCAATAATGACAGCTTCTGCACCACTTTCTTGAAAAGAGTAAGAATCTGTTTTTTCATGGTCGACGGAAAAGTCATGTGCATCGTGTTTAATAGCCGAAACTGTATAATTTTCTTTGCGACTTGCTTTAATTAAAGCATTAAGTAGTGTTGTCTTTCCACTGTTTTTAAACCCGATTATTTGGAGGATAGTAGCCATGCTTCGACCTCTTCTCCTTTCCGTTTTCCAATTTTCCCTCGTGGAATTTTAAGTAAACAAGTTGTTAAATGCAAGTTGCCAAGTGCGCTTGACATGTCACTTCCAACAGGTTCTACTAAATATTCGCCAGTTTCTGATAAATGATATACTCCACGTAAAAATCGATCATAACCATTATTTTTCGTATAATCTGTTGCCATTTTTGCTTGAACCTTTTTAGTTGCCGTTTCACCTTTTCCCATTAAAACTGCCAGAACTGGTTCTACTAGCAAATAAAATCCTGTAAAACAAGCACCTGGATTTCCTGAAAGGGCAATAATTAATGTATTATTTAACCACATTCCTGTTGTCGGACTACCTGGGCGCATTTGAATTTTATTAAATAGCAATTCAGCTTCTTGTGTTGCAATATCAGCTATAAAATCAAAATCACCTACCGATACTCCACCAGTTGTTACAATAATATCTGCTATGTTTGTTAATTCTAACAATCGATTTTTTGTATCAAGATAATTATCTGGTAGTTGTTCAGCCACACAAACTTCTGCATGATGTATATGTAATAAGCTTTCGAGTAATGGTTGATTGCTATTATATATTTTACCGTCTGGAAGGGGATTCCCAGCTGCTATCAATTCGCTTCCAGTGGATAAAATAGCTACTTTAGGCTTTTGAATAACTTGAACCTCGTTAACTCCAAATGCAGCAAGTAAACTTATTGATCCAGCATTTAGCAAATGACCTCTATCTAAAAGTAAATCTCCTTTAGCAAATTCAGCACCAACTTCAGTAATATTACTAGATTTTTGCGTATTTATAAGCATTATTTCGTTCGGATCATTTGTTTCTTTTGATTGTTCGAGCATAATAATTTTACTTGCATTATCTGGTACTTTTGCGCCTGTCATTATTCGTACTGTTTCACCTTGTTTCAATGGTTTATTATAGGTTTCACCACAAGGAACTTCAGCAACAACACGTAAAGTAATCGGATAATTTTGATCATCTAATTCTGTGATAGCAAAACCATCATATCCCGATCGTCGAAAGTAAGGGGCGGGAAATGGAGCAAAAATTGGCTCTTGTAGCACGTGATTTAGCACCTCTCCTATCCTCATTTTTCGAGCAGGAAGATGAGTAACTTGATTACATAGGATTTCTCTCGCTTGTTCCATTCTTATTGTATTTCGTTTTTCAATCATCTGGGCGCACTTCCCTTCTAACTATATATGTATGCGTTTTCTTTAGTACCAATATACAGGAGTTTTCTTGTTTTAAAAAGTAAAGCGGCTTTTCTTTAGTTAACTGTTTGGAATCCATATCTTTCAAGAATTTCCTGCGCTTCTTGCTGATTCATAAAATCCAAAAAAGTAGTTGTAGCTTTTTTATGTTCTGAATTACTTATAAACGCACTATAATATGCAATTGGTTTATGAAATTTGCTATTTATTTTAGCTTTAACTTGTACATTTTTACTTAGTTTAGCATCTGTTTGGTATACAAAACCCGCGTCTGCGTTTCCCGATTCTACATAGGCTAGTACTTGTCGGACATCTGTAGCAAATATTAGTTTTTCTTTTTCCGCAGTATAAAGGTGTAAATTTTCTAACGTTTGTTTTGCATAGGCGCCAGCTGGGACTGATTCCGGATCGCCAATAGCAATTTTATCCACATTATCTAATAGTCGTTCTAAATTTTCATCTGCTGTTTTTTTAGCACTTTTAGGTATGATTAAGACCAGTTGATTATGCGCGAACTCCTTTTCTTTTTCAGCCAACGTTTTGTTTACTAATGTGTCTATATCTTTTTTACTTGCTAATAGAACGCCATCAATGGGTGCCCCACTTTCCACACGTTCCCGAATTTGACCAGAACCACCAAAGTCAAAAGATAATTTAATTGTTGGATGCTCTTTTTCAAAGATTGGCTTCACTTCATCTATTGTGTCTTTCAAACTTGCTGCTGCCGAGATATGTATGGTTGTTGTTTCTTGCTTTTCTGGGGTGCTGCCACATGCTGTAAGTAAAAATAATAGGCTGCATGCTACAAAGAATCCGATTTTTTTCATCTTTCCTCCCCCTTTTTTCTCTAAATTTATTGTACTTAAGTTTGACAATTTATACCAGAGAGAACAATAATAATAGAAGTATAAGAGGAATTATCAGGAGGAATGTTATGTTTACATCTGTTTGGCATACATTACTAATTGCCACTATTTCTACATTTATTGCATTTATAACGATGCTTCCACTTAGCTATTATTTTGCTCGACGAAAATCGCCTTTTCAATTATTTATTGAAATTTTGATTTTACTTCCGCTTGTTTTGCCGCCTACTGTGGTTGGGCTTGTATTATTAAATGTTTTAGGGCGAAATGACTTTATTGGCAGCTTTTTATGGAATGTATTTGATTTTAGTTTTATTTTTTCACTTAGTGGGGCAATTGTTGCAACGAGCATTATTATTTTACCAATTATGTATCAGGGCTTAAAAGCAGCATTTTTATCGATTGATCATGAATTAGTATGGGCAGCAGAAACGCTTTCCGCTAATAAAAAACAAATTTTCACTAAAATAATTTTACCGAATTGTTGGCAACCTATTTTAGCTGGTGTGCTCCTTAGTTTTTGCCGAGCTATGGGAGAATTTGGAGCGAGTCTGATGGTAGCTGGTTATATTGAAGGGAAAACCGATACGATTGCTTCTAGTATTTATTTTATGGTGCAACAAGGAGATATGCGTACCGCCATTTATCTAGGTTTAATTAATCTTATTATTGGCGTTTTTGCATTATTAGTTATTCATATCCTTACAATGCGCCAAAGCCAACTAATGAGGGGGATGTAAATATGCTTCGATTACAATTTCATAAAAAACTTCCTTTTCATGATTTAAATATTGACTACGCTTTTGAACAACCAGTTACCGCAATGATGGGTGCAAGCGGTTCTGGAAAGTCAACATTATTTCAGTGTGTCAGCGGATTGAAAACAATTGATGGTGGTACAATTGAATTTGATGGAACCGCATGGGATGATTCCACGATTTCCTTACATCTTCCTGCCGCGGAACGAAAAGTTGGCTACTTATTCCAAAATCTCGCCTTATTTCCTAATATGAATGTATATGAAAATATCGCCTTTGGTTTAAAAGTACAAAAAACGAAGAAAAAAGCACAACTTGAAATCCAGCAACAAGTGAGAAAAATGAGTGACTACTTGCAAATTTCACATTTACTTTATTCTTCCGTCCAAAAACTCTCTGGTGGAGAAAAACAACGAGTGGCAATGGCTCGAGCTATGATAATTGAGCCAAAATTATTGTTATTAGATGAACCTTTTAATGGACTAGATGAAGAAACGCGACTAATTTGCATGAGGCTAGTTGGACAAATGGCAAAAGATTTTCATATTCCAGTTATTTTTGTCACACATTATGCCTCGGAAGCAGAAATGATGACAAACGAAATAGTGGTGATGCGTGATGGACAAATCGAAAAACGAAAAAGTTAACGTTGGAATTATTCTCGCTGGTGGTAAATCTAGCCGTTTTGGCGAATCAAAAACCTTTTTCCGAGATAAGGCTTCTGGAAAAACTTGGATAGAACTAACTGCGGATAAATTAACCCCTTTTTGCGAGATGATTTTTATTTCAGCTAATTCAACTAATTATATGGAACTAACAAAATTATTCCAGACCTCATCAACTATTCGAATTATTCCAGACATTCCAACTTACTCAGATTATGGACCGCTTGGAGGTATTTATGCAGTAACACTTGCCGCAAATCAATATGCACATGCTAATTTCCTCATACTACCTACAGATATGCCTTTTTTAACCACCAAAGAAATAGCGCACCTTGAAGCAAATCCGAATAGTTTTGCGCAAACTAAGCAAGCTGATCATTATTTAGTCGCTAATATCCCTTACTCCTTGCCCGCACTCACTGAAATACTTCATAATAAGGAACACCAAGTAATAAAACTCCTACAGAAACTTCATTCTCATCCCTTATTTTTTGAAAATGAACACCCATTTCGGAACATTAATTTTCCAGATGACTTAAATTAACCTTTTCTTATCCATTTCTTTAGCTTTTTTTGTTAAACTAGAGAAAAAATGAGAAGAGGTTTTTTTATGGCATTTTTCCGATTACTATGGACGTTTACTTACAAACAAGCATTGTGTTGTATTTTCCCAGGAATTATTTTTATTTCACTTGCTCTGACCAAACTACTAGAAATTCCTTTTATAGCCCGATATGATTTACTTTTATTGATTTGCATTCTCACCCAGTTACTATTAATTAAATTTAGACTGGAAACTTGGGACGAACTTAAAGTAATTATGGTTTTCCATGTAATCGGACTTATGCTTGAAATCTATAAAGTACATATGGGTTCTTGGAGTTATCCAGAACCAGGTTTCGCAAAAATACTAGGAGTTCCGTTATATAGTGGTTTTATGTATGCTAGTATAGCTAGTTATATTTGTCAGGCTTGGAAAAGATTTGATTTAAAAATGACGAACTGGCCAAATATTTGGCTGATTATTTGCCTTTGTGTAGCTATTTATGCGAATTTCTTTACACATCACTATATAGTAGATTTTCGTTGGCTGTTAATTGTTTTAGTTTTAGTACTTTTTCGAAAGACGTATGTTTATTTTAAAGTTAATTCCACTCAACTAAAAATGCCATTATCATTTTCTTTTTTATGTATTGCTTTCTTTATATATGTTGCCGAAAACATCGCTAGCTTTTACGGCGCTTGGGCTTATCCAGATCAACTGATTGCTTGGCGTCCAGTGCATGTTTCTAAAATAACGAGTTGGTATTTACTTGTCATTATAAGCATTATCATCGTTGCTCAATTAAAATTTATAAAAGAAACTATTGCCGAAAAAGAAATCCATGCAGTCAAAACGAAAAAAGGGGAAACTACACCAAAATAGTGAGTAACTATGCTGTTATTTAAATTTCTCTTCAAATTAGTAATCAAAAAAGCAGAACATCTATATCATTTAATGAAAAGATGTTCTGCTAAAAAAAGTGCCGATTATTTGTGTATTACATAAATACTGTCTTTTAGAAATGGAGTCATTTGAATTTCTATTTTATCTGTATGTTGTTTTTTTATAAGTTTCACTTGTGTGCCTTGCTCTAAATCAATTGCATAATCTGCCTCAGACAAAAATTGCCCTTTTACATAAATCGGCACATTAGAAGGTACATAAATTAGGACTAATTTATCTGTTTCTGCTGCACGAATTTCTGGCGTATTATTTAAAATATTATTTACTGGCATTAAATTGGTTAAATCATTTGCCAATATAAAGGATTTTAAGAACGCATAATCGTCCGCACCTTTAAAACGAACAGCTTGCCGCCAATTATACGGAGCGACAAATCCCTCTCCAAGATTAGAGCCAAACGTACTTCCTACTTCATGCCAACTCCAAACCCCATGTGCACCGTAAGTAATTCCTGCTACAGCTCCTGATAAAACGCTCTGC
This sequence comes from Listeria immobilis, assembly GCF_014322845.1. Classification (NCBI taxonomy): domain Bacteria; kingdom Bacillati; phylum Bacillota; class Bacilli; order Caryophanales; family Listeriaceae; genus Listeria; species Listeria immobilis. Next base: position 29,638 of record NZ_JAASUA010000006.1, read on the forward strand.
CAAGCTGCTTTCCTTACATCTTCACGACTAAAGCGACCATATTTTTGTCGGCTGTATCCCATCAATTCATAGCAGGGTTCTGAATTTATTATTGGCTTAACAGGAGTAAGCTGGCTAAAATGTTCCGCAAGAGTATACGCCATTGCTTGATGCTCCGAATTATGACCAGATTGGTAGAAATATAAATCAAGTGCTGGATGTGATTGAAGTTTTTCAGGAATTTCTTTTAAGCGTCCGCAAATATGCAATACTTTCAGGGCTTGTGGCGCTTTTTCCGCTACAGTTTCCAGCGCATCTAAATAGTAATTAGTTACATTTTCAGTTGGAAAGTCTGTATCCCCACTAATAATATAAATTGGATTAAAACGATCAAAATGCGTTAACATCATTTCTGTATAGGGTTTAATATCTTCCTTACGAAATGTTGGCGAAAAGCCGAATTTGGAAGCCCAAGTTTCTGGAATATAATTACACCAAAGTAAAACAAGTGCTGGCGTAAAACCATAAGAAACAGCCATCTCTAACATCTTTTCCGCATGAGTGAAATAAGCTTCATTTTTAGTTGGCAAATGTAAATAACCATCTTTTACTTCAAAAGGTTCTGCCACCTCTCCTAAAACACTACGATCCCACTGCGGCAAAATATTTATTTGCAGAACATTAAAACCTTGTTCTTTGCGAATTTTTAAATAGTAAGCCCAGTCCGCTAAATCAATATTCGTAAATGCACTCCACACTGTATCAGCTAGATAGAAAAACGGTTCTTCATTTTTCTCTATCCGACGCTTATCCGCACTTAGTTTTAACATCTTATTTCTTCCCTTCTCTCTTAAGCTTTTGCATCTAAAATCTTTTGACTATTATCCACTTTACTTCCTAAGTCTAGCACGATAACATCTGCTAAAGCCGCACTATTTGTAACAATGATTGGCGTTGTAACATCATACCCAGCCTTTTGAATTGCTGCCAAATCAAACATTCCGAGTAAATCTCCTTTTTTCACTTCATCTGATTCAGTTACTTTAATATCGAAAAATTGTCCATTTAAGTTTACTGTATCAAGTCCGATATGAATTAACAACTCTACACCTTGTTTTGAAATAAGACCAATAGCATGTTTTGTTTGGAAAATACTTACAACCGTTCCATCAAATGGAGCACGTATTTCTCCGTTTTCTGGAATAATTGCCGCACCCGCTCCCATAATCCCACCTGAGAACACTTCATCGTTTACATCTTTTAATGCAATTAACTCTCCTTGAATTGGGCTATAAATTGCTTCATCTAAAATAGCTGGTTTTTCTGTTTGAATGACTGGTTCTTCTATTTTATCTTTAAATCCAAAGAAATAAGTTAAGATAAGCGAGATACTAAATGCTACAACTAGGGAAATCAAGAAGCCCCAGAAATCCCAACCTAACCCCTCTGGATTAATAAACATTGGAATCCCGAATACCCCACCTGAAGCAAATCCACCAAACATCTTTGCAGCACTCATCCCTGCAATCGCTCCACCAAACGCTGAACCAACACATGCCATAATAAATGGTTTTTTATAAGGTAAGTTTACACCATAAATTGCCGGTTCTGTAATTCCTAAAAATCCAGATATAGTCGCTGTAACAGAAAGTGAGCGTAATTCTTTGTTTCTTGTTTTAAGCATTACCGCTAAAACAGCACCCGTTTGCGCGAAAACAGTACAATAAAGCATCGCATTAATTGGATCATAACCTAATACAGAAATATTGTTAATGAAAATCGGAATAAACGCCCAGTGAAGCCCAAACATAACAGCCACTTGCCAAATACCAGCAAGGAAAAATCCTGCAATCATCGGACTAAGTGAGTAAAGACCTAATGCTCCTTTAGCAAGTAGTTGGCTTGCATAGGTTGAAACTGGCCCAATAATAATCAAAGACACTGGAACAACAATTAAAAGTAACAACAGTGGAATAAAAATCAATTGCAAACTTTTTGGAATAAATCTTACTAGTAATTTCTCTACTTTGCTCATAAAATAAATAGCTATAATAACAGGAATAACCGACATTGTATAATTCATCAAAATAACAGGGATATGTAAAAATGTTAAATGTGCCCCATTATTGTACATTTCAACTAATGTTGGGTAGACAAGCGCCGCCCCAATTGCAGCTGAAAGATATTGATTCGTTTTAAATACTTTCCCAGCTGAGAAACCGAGAATAATTGGCAAGAAATAGAATAAAGAATCACTTGCTGCATAAAGAACTTCATAAATACCAGCCGAAGTATCAACCCAACCTACTGTAACTGCTGCAGTTAAAAATCCTTTAAGAATACCAGATGCTGCCATTAAACCAAGAACTGGCATAAAAATTCCAGAAATTAATGCAACAAACTTGTTAAAAATACTTTTATTCTCTGGTTCTTCCTCTTCTTGAGCTGCATCATCTGGTTTAATACCTAATACTTGAATAACCTCATCATACACATAACTGACATGGTCGCCAATAACCACTTGATATTGCCCGCCACTTTTAACAACTGTCATCACATCTTTTAATTCTTTAATTTTTTCTGTCTCAGCCATTTTTTCATCACGTAACTTAAAGCGCAGCCGTGTTACACAATGAATGACACTCAAAATATTTTCTTTTCCACCAACAAGTTTTACAATCTCTTTTGCAAGATCCGAATTATTCATTTAATGTTCCTCACCTTCTGTAATTTTAAAATACTGCTTTTTACTTGTGTTTCCCACTCCCTAAATTCATCCGTGGCTTGTAACTGATTAATTCCTGGTTGATAAATTCTTTCTATTTTGGATTTCTCTAATTGATTTTTCTCTGCAATCTGCAATACACCAATTGCCGAGAGTTCTTCTGCTGGACTAATACATACTTCTGCATTAATAACATCTGCTAAATATTGCATAAGTTCAAGTTGTTTCGTTAAACCGCCATCCACTTGTAAGCGCTTAATTTTATGACCTGTAATTAATTCCATTTGTGTGATAACCGCCTTAATTTGAAACGCAATACTTGTGAAGCCTGCGCGAATGATGTGCCACTTGGTATGCTCGCGAGTCAAACCGAGAATTTCAGCTTGAATATCTGTATTCCAGAAAGGAGCACCTAGACCTAATTGCCCAGGAATTAGTACGACTCCCCCGCTATCCGGCAGTTGGAATGCTCGTTTACAAGCAATTCGATAATCATCAAATAGTTCGAGTTGTTCAGATAAAAAAACTAATGTATCCCCGCAAGAACGAATAATCCCTTCTAGCGCATATTTATTCACGCCAGCTTCATCCCATGCAAGTGTGGTCAAAATAGTATCATTTTCAGGTAGGCGTTTATTTCCCGTCTGCATCATAACCGAGCAACCTGTTCCAAGTGTCGCTTTCACCGTTCCAAAGTCCCGACAGCCCTGTCCATAAAGTGCCGCCTCAGAATCTGCCATAACACTTTGAATTGCCATCCCCTGATAATTCCCAAAAGCAGCAACCGATTGCCTCACTTCTGGTAAATGAAAGCGAGAAATACCAAAAAGTTCGAGTAGCTCTTCTGACCAATCATTCTTTTCAATATCATAAAGCAAAGTACGGCTCGCATTGGTTCGATCTGTATAGAAGTGCCGCTCGTCAGTCAGAGAAAATAACAACCAAGCATCCATCGTTCCAAATGCTAATCGATTATTTTCATTGGCCTCTTTCACCGCTGGAACATTTTCTAGTAACCACTTCATTTTTGGAGCAGAAAAATAAGAATCTATTTTCAGTCCAGTAATTTGTTTAATTCGTTTTTCATGTCCAGCTTCTCTTAGTGCAGCACAAATCGCTTTCGTTCTATCACATTGCCAAACAATCGCATTATACAGAGGTTTTCCGGTTTCTCTATCCCAAGCAATAATGGTTTCCCGTTGATTGGTTAAGGCTAGTCGCTCAATTTCAGCTGCAACCAGTCCGTGTTTTGCCAAGATGTCCGCAATTAACGTGCGGACATTTTGACTAATTTCTTCCGGATTTTGTTCTACCCACCCTTTTTGGGGATAAAGTTGTTGATGCTTTTTGTCTAAACGATCTATCAGTTCCCCTGCTCGAAATAATAAAATTTTCGTCCCCGATGTGCTTTGATCTATTGCTATTTGATAACGTTTCTTCATCTCTTATCCTCTTTATCAGTTGGTAAATTTTGTATAACTGTTTCTGTGACTCCCTCTGCTGATAAACCATAGTGTGCAAAAATTTCCTGACTTGTTCCCGCAATAGCTGGTTCATCTGGAATACCTAGAATCAAATGACGAATACTAGTTGACGTATTACTTGCGACTTCGCTCACAGCTGCACCTAAGCCGCCATAAATGCTATGCTCTTCCAAACTAATTAATAGTTTTGTTTCCAGTAATGCCTGCTTAACCACTGCTTGGTCAAAAGGTTTGATTGTCGGAAAGTTTATTACTCGCGCCTGAATCCCTTTCGCTTTTAATGCTTCTTGGGCATCTAATGCAACACGAACCATTTCACCCGTTGCTAAAAGCGCCACATCATTACCTTCTCGAAGTGTAACTGCCTTACCAATTTCAAAAGTCGGCTTTTTTGTATAGCAATCTTCTACAGCATTCCTTCCAAGACGAATATATGCTGGTTTGTCAGATGTAAGCAAATATTCAAAGATCGCTTCTGTTTCTAACCGATCAGCTGGTAAAATGACTTCTAAATTAGGGATAGCTCGCGTTACTGCAATATCTTGAAGAGAATGATGACTCATACCAAGCGCTCCGTAACTTACGCCCCCACTGATTCCGATTAATTTTACATTCATACCTGAATAGGCAACATCTACTTTTACCTGCTCAATACTACGCATACTTAGAAAGCAGGCGGGTGAAGCAACAAATGGTCTTTTACCGCTATGGGCTAGTCCAGCAGCAATACCAACAATATTTTGTTCTGCAATTCCAGTTTCAACTAATCGTTCTGGAAATTTTTCAGCAAATGCTCCTAATGATGCAGAACCTCTTGAATCGCTTGTTAATACGACTAAATCACTTTCATTTTCTGCTTCTTTCATTAAGACTTCACACATTACTTGGCGGTTCGCAATTTTATTCATGACGGCTCGCCTCCATTCTTTCATCTAAATCGTTTATAGCCATTTCATATTCTTCTTTAGATGGTACATAATGATGCCATTTAGCAACATTTTCAGCCATTTTAACACCGTAACCTTTTATCGTTTTTGCAATTACTAGGCGCGGTTTTCCTGATTTATTTGCTGTTTTAAAAATCGCTAATAATTTATCAGGATCATTGCCATCTGCTTCGATTACGTCCCAGCCAAACGCACGCCACTTATCTGCTAAAGGTTCTACACGCATCACATCTTCTGTACGACCAGAAATTTGTAAGGAATTGCGGTCAATAATAGCGGTTAAATTGTCTAATTGATAATTTGCCGCGGCCATTGCGCCTTCCCAAACGGAACCTTCTGCAAGTTCGCCATCTCCTAATAATGTATACGTATGATAACTTTTCTTATCCATTTTTGCTGCAAGTGCCATACCAACTGAAACAGATAATCCATGACCGAGTGAGCCTGTATTCATCTCAATTCCAGCTACTTTATTATTTGGATGTCCAATTAACCGTGTTCCAAATGCTGAAAAACTAGCTAATTCTTCTTTTTCAATATATCCTTTGTCTGCCAAAACTGCCCAAAGAACTTCCACCGCATGACCTTTACTTTGCACATAACGATCACGATTCGTATCTTCCGGATTTTTTGGATCAATATTCATTCCACCATAATAAAGGGCGACAAGAATATCAGCACAAGACAAATCGGAGCCTGTGTGTCCTGTTTTTGCCTCATAAATCATTTTTATAACAGCTTTTCTAATTTCAAACGACTTTACCTTTAATTCACTCATTATTTACTCCTTTCACTATTCTCCTCGCAAATAAGCTTTTACTTCTTCTTCAATAGGATCATAGAAATCTGGTTTTATACCAATGTATTTACATGCTTCATAGAGGATTGGAACCACGTCAGCATGAATGCCACTAACATGATGAATATAAGGTCCTGTAACAATTTTTTCTTCTAAACGTTTTAAATTATCAACTTCAATCCAAAGATACGTTCCTTTTGTGTAAGGACCATCAATACCTTTTGCTCTTCCTAGTAATAAAGAATATTCCCCATTATCACCATCAAAGCGGCATAAAGTCAGTTCCCCACCTTTCGCTTCTGCTTCTACTGCTCCTGGTGAGTCAAATGCTAGTGGATAGCCAATTGCTGGTTTTTCTTTCGCGACGGAAAATGGAAATAAACCACAGTGTTGGAGTAATTCGCCATTTTCGTTATCTGGATGACGAACAGTCCAATCAGCGAAAAAGCTTTTATTTTTGCCTACATTTGCCGCTTCAATTAATAAACAAGAAATTGCTCCGTGGATATCTGTTTCACAAACTACAGGAATTCCTTCATCAATCAACATGGCATTTGCTGCACAAGGCATAATACCAATTTCATCCTGAAGCGCTGTCCAACATTGAATTGCAATCGCACTGCAACCGTATTTTGTAGCTAAATTTTTCATGGCAACTTTAAGTGCCGCAACCATCCGTAAATCAACATCCTTAATTTTAACGATGGCGCATCCCTCACAGTATTCCACCGTGCCGTCTACCTCATCAATTTGTTCCTTCGATACATTTCGAATTTCTTTGATTAATTCTGGTAACGGAATTGGCGCAAGTTGAATATTGAATTTTTCTAACAACTCACCTTCATTACACATCGTTGTCCAAAAATCAAACGGGCGAGGACCAATCTGCAAAATCCGCATGTTTTGAAAAGTATTTACAGTATTACAAACTGCAATAAAATCTCGAATACCTCGTTCAAATTCAGGATCAGATAATCGGCAATTCGTCATGTATGTAAAAGGTACTTGAAATCTACGCAAAATTTTCCCAGTTGCGAATAACCCGCATTGTGTATCACGTAGTCGAATACCATTTTCATCTGGACGTTCATCACGAGGTCCCCATAAAAGAACAGGTACATTTAACTCTTTTGCAAGTCTTGCACAAACATATTCTGTTCCAAAATTAGTATGTGGCAAAAATAAACCTTGAATACCTGCCGCTTTAAATTTTCCAGCAATTTTTGAAACATCCGCGTCATCATACAGCAATCCGTCTTCATTAAATTCTGCAATATCTACAAATTCAATGTTTAGTTCGTTTAGTTTTTCTCGTGTGAGGTTAGCATATTTAACCGCATCTGGTGCACTAAATATGCTACGTCTAGTCGGAGCAAAACCAATCTTAATCGCCTCCATCTTCTAACCACCTTTATTTTAGTTTAGTAAATATTTTAGTTCTTAGAAAAAGCAATTAGTAATCGCTTTCTTCCATTTCATTATAGCCCCACCCCTAAACTAAGTCAATAAATATTTAGATTAATTTATGTTTTGTTTTAGTTTATTTTATGTTATTTAACTAAACAAAGCGGTCAAACCCACTTATTCGGCTGTTTTTTTGTTTTAATTTACTAAACATGATATACTAAATAAAGTAAATTTAGTAAACAAGGGGAAATGAAAATGAAGCTTGAAGATATAGCACGACTTGCAAATGTTTCGAAATCGGCAGTTTCCCTTGCGCTGAACGGAAAAACCGGCGTAAGTGAAGAAACCCGTTTACATATTCTAAAAATTGTAGAGGAAAATAATTACATCCCTCTACGCAACACAAATAAAAAAAGACAGAAGAAATCCGTCATTCGTTTTATTGCTTGCAAAAGCCCTGATTTAATTACAGATCAATATCAGACATTACCGTTTTTCAGTGAATTACTTAGTTACTTATCCGCTGAAATCGCTAGCTATCCTTATGATTTAATTATCTCTACCTTTGATGCAACAACCATATTAGATGAACTTGCCGAAGCCGAAAAAGAACAAACATCGGCGGGCTTAATTTTGCTCGGTACCAACTTAGGCGCAGAAGAAATTAGTCGAGTGCAGCAGGTATATCCTAAAATAGTCATCCTTGATACACATCACCCACATATTCCTGCAAATTTTGTCTCTATTAATAATTTTCTTGGCGGTTATACAGCAGCTGACTATCTTTTACAACTATCCCATAAAAAAATCGGCTATGTAATGGGACTACCACGAATTAAGAATTTTGAAGAACGAAAAAACGGATTTTTTGCACGTTTAAAAGAAGCAGAAATTACGGTTTCCGAACAACATATTTTCCATTTACCAGCAATGCAAATTCAAGAAGACCCTTCAGTCAAAGAAGCCATTGCACAATTGCCTGAATTACCTTCTGCCATTTTTTGTGAAAATGATTATATGGCTATAAGTATGATTAAAATGCTTCAAAGCCAATCCATTAAAGTACCTGAACAAATTTCTGTTTTAGGCTTTGATAATATTAATGAAAGCAAAGTAATTACACCCGAACTCACATCCGTACATGTTAAAAAACGCGACATTGCTGAACAAACACTTGCGCTTTTATCTAAACAAATTAAAGCTGATACACAGTTTGAAACAAGACAAATCCAAGTAAACACTAGCTTAATTGAACGAACTAGTTGTATTCCATTCCAAAATTAAACATTAAAAAGCCTGCGCTCTATTTTCGAGCACAGGCCTTTTTTCACTTTGATTAAATTAGTTTTAAATGTTTTAATGCGTTATAAACACCGTCGTCATCCACATGACTGGTGACATAATCCGCCACTGCCTTTACTTCATCACGACCATTTCCCATTGCCACTCCAGTACCAACAGCCTCTAACATCTTAATATCATTTAACCCATCACCAAAAGCATACGTATCTTCCATCGAAAAGCCCAGTTGATTTATCATTTGTTTGATTCCCTCTGCTTTTGAACCATCTGCAGGACAAACATCCACAGAGACCTCATGCCAACGAAGAAAACTATATTGTTTAAATTCTTTCCGGTAATAGGCATCAAAAGATTCCTCACAGAAAAGTAAGCATTGAAAAATATCTCGTCCTTTATAATAATTAGCGTCCACTTTCGGATAGCCTCGTTTAATTGAATCCATCCCTCTAGTTACACGATCATGGTCTGGCAAGTTGGCACGCATTGATTCTTTTCCTGAGAAAACAATCGGATGTTCATGCTCTGATGCTACACTAATAAGTCGTTCAAGCGATTCTGTTGGAAGTGGTTTCGCATATATTTCCTTCCCTTCAAAAATAACATATTGACCGTTATAGCAAATATAAGAGTCTATTCCTAACTCTTTTCTGATTTCATCTAACATAAATGGTCCACGCCCGGTTGCAATTGCTATATAAACACCATTTTCTTTTAATTTAGTGATAGCTTGTTTGGCAGATGCTGGAATTTCTTTTGTTTCGCCTACAAGTGTTCCATCTACATCAAAAAATACAATTTTACTCATTGATAAACGCCTCTATCCTCTATCCATTTTAAAAACATAATTAACTAAAGTATAGCAGAAAAACACCAGAAAATCACAATTCCCTTAAATAAACAAAATTAATTATACTTTCTAGTAGCAATTATTAGGATTTATGGTATATTAGAATGAAGGATATAGATCGGATGAACATTTTTAGAATGACAATAGAACGTTAAAAAAAGATTATAATTGTATCTTTTACTCGGAAATTTGTTTCAAATTCCCAAAATAAAGGTATGCAATTATAACAGATAAGAAAACTGACTTAAATGCACAGCTATTTTTATACAAGTAGTCTGTGGTAATTTTTCTTTGTCTTTTTTATGCCAAATTGTTCGTATCTTGTACACCCATATCCGCCTGCTAATTCGTCCACAACTAACAAGCAGCGCTAACAACTATTAAATAAATATTAGATTTTCAGCTTGTATGAGAATCTATTTTTAAACACTAAACTTTAATTTTAAGGAGAGAAAAAAATGATTTTTAAAGTATTTTATCAAGAAACACTTACAGAAACACCCGTACGCGAAAAAACACAATCTCTATATGTAGAAGCAGAAAGCGAAGTAAAAGTACGCCAACTTTTAAAAGACGAGCCTTTCCATATTGAATTTGTTGAAAAAATCAGTGACGCACATCTAGCTTATGAAAAGGAAAACCCAGACTTCGCGCTCTGGGAAAAATAAGCTCCTATGAAATTCGTAAAAAATAATGAGACAGCTGTTTTCGCCCTTGGTGGACTAGGCGAAATCGGCAAAAACACTTATGGCGTACAATTTCAAGACGAAATTATTCTAATTGATGCAGGTATCAAGTTCCCAGAAGACGAACTTCTTGGGATTGATTATGTTATTCCGGACTACAGTTACCTAGTAAAAAATAAAGATAAAATTAAAGGACTTTTTATCACCCATGGTCACGAAGATCATATCGGCGGGGTCCCTTATTTACTTCGCGAATTAAATATTCCTATTTATGCTGGTAAACTTGCTAGTGCGCTTATCCGTAATAAATTAGAAGAACACGGTTTGCTTCGTCAAACGAAAATTTATGAATATGAAGAAGATGACGTTTTTAAATTTAGAAAAACGAGTATTTCTTTCTTCCGTACAACCCACAGTATTCCAGACACATATGGCATTGTTATAAAAACACCATCTGGTAATATTGTTCATACAGGCGATTTCAAATTTGACTTCACTCCTGTTGGTGAACCAGCTAACTTAACAAAAATGGCTGAAATTGGTAAAGAAGGCGTTCTTTGTCTACTATCCGATAGTACCAATGCAGAAATTCCTAATTTTACCATGAGTGAACGTGTTGTAGGAGAAAGCATTAAAAATATCTTCCGAGATGTGGAAGGGCGAATTATTTTTGCAACCTTTGCTTCTAATATCTATCGTTTACAACAAGTAGTTGAATCTTCCATCGAAACTGGGCGTAAAATTGCGGTTTTCGGTCGTAGTATGGAATCAGCTATCGAAATTGGTAAACAATTGGGCTATATTCAAGCACCAAAAGATACGTTTATTGACGTACATCAACTAAATAAAACTCCGGCTGGCAATGTCACTATTCTTTGTACCGGAAGCCAAGGTGAACCAATGGCAGCTCTTTCCAGAATTGCTAACGGAACCCACCGTCAAATCCAAATTCAACCAGGCGATACGGTCGTATTTTCTTCCTCCCCTATTCCTGGTAATACAACTAGTGTCAACCGCACTATCAATTTGCTATATCAAGCAGGAGCAGAAGTTATTCATGGAAAAGTTAACAATATCCATACTTCTGGTCATGGTGGTCAACAAGAACAAAAACTAATGCTTCGACTAATGAAACCTAAATTCTTTATGCCTATTCACGGTGAATTTAGAATGCAAAAAATTCATGCACAATCTGCTGAAGAATGTGGTGTCCCTGAAGAAAATAGCTTTATTATGGTAAATGGAGATGTCCTAGCTTTAACCAATGAATCCGCTCATATTGCTGGCAAAATCAATGCAGCAAGCGTCTATATTGATGGTAGCGGCATTGGCGATATTGGAAACATTGTCCTTCGTGATCGTCGTGTTCTTTCTGAAGAAGGTCTTGTCATTGTAGTTGTATCTATTGATATGAAAAACTCCCGTGTTATGGCCGGTCCTGACATCATTTCTCGTGGCTTTATCTATATGCGAGAATCTGGTAATTTAATTGGAGAAGCACAAGGTTTGCTTACACGCCACTTAAATAAAGTAATGGAGCAAAAAACTACACAATGGTCTGAAATCAAAAATGAAATTACCGATACTTTGCAACCTTTCTTATATGAAAAAACAAAACGTCGTCCAATGATATTGCCAATTATCATGGAAGTATAGTTCGAAAGCGATAAATGGGTCTAGAGATTCATTTATCGTTTTTTATTGATTTCCTAGAAAGACGATGGTATGTTTAAAACAAACCAAATAGAAAGACGAGGAAACTTTATGACAAACTCTCGCAAAGAAATGCATCACAAAAAAACGTCCCTTTTTACTAAAATTATAAAAATTACTAGTATTACTTTATTAGGACTTATTTTTTTCTCTATTACAGGATTAGCAACTAAGTATTATATTGCGGTTCAAAATACTATGTCAAAAATCAATGTCCCTCTAGATACGAGCAATAAAACCAGTTCCGATTTAGAGAAGAAAAAACCATTTTCGGTCTTATTAATGGGATCCGATGCTCGTTCCGGTGAAAAAAATGGTCGTGCTGATACAATTATCCTTGCCACAGCTAATAAACAACAAAACAATGTAAAAATGGTAAGTATTCCACGTGATACTAAAATTGATTATGGTAATGGAGATATTGGGAAAATCAATGCCTCTTATTCAAACGGTGGCCCATCAGGAACCGTTGAAGCAGTAGAAAAATTAATGCCCGGTGTTCCAGTAGATTACTTTATTTCTATTAACATGGAAGGGTTTAAAGATTTAGTGGATGCTGTTGGAGGAATTACTGTTTATAACGATATTGACTTAACCTCTGTAAATAGTAAATTCGTTAAAGGAAATATCACTTTAGATGGTACGGAAGCTTTACAATATGTTCGAATTCGTCATGAAGATCCTCGAGGCGACTTTGGCCGACAAGATAGACAGCGTGATGTCATAATCGGAATCGCCAATAAAGTGGTAAGTACTTCTGGTGTTTCTAATTTTGAAAGTATTATGAAGGCGGTTGGTGATAACTTTCAAACCAATATGACCTTAACGGATATTACTGCAATCGCAACAAATTACGCTTCCGTTCTTGAAAATGTAGACTCCGAAGAACTAGAAGGTGAAGGAGAAATGATATATAGCGAGTCATATGGGTTTGATTTATATTATTTTGTACCGGATGAAGAAGCATTAGAAAAAGTCATCGCCATGTTCAAAAAAAGCTTAGATATTACTGATTAATAAAAGGATAGTGAAAGCAAATCAGTGCTTTCACTATCCTTTTTATTTATGCTCTTCCACTAAAGCTTCCATTTCATTTATTACTTCCGCACATGCTTTTTGATGATACTCAAAAACGACTTCATAATCCGCTTCTTCATCCTTCTCTAAAGTTACGTGATAAAGAATTTCAATATGATTAATAGCTTTTTCAAATAAACTTGTAAACTGGAACATTGGGTCATCAAAAGTCGTGCTCGGTACAAAACTACTATCCGTAATAATTTGTTCTCTCAAGTTTCTTAAATCAATTAGCTGTTTCCATAATGATTTTATGTTTGGTGCTAACTGTTTCACATTTTCAGAAGTAATATTTATCGTTTTTATTTGCGCTAAAATAGTTGTTTCATGTGTTGTAAAAACTTGATTCATTTTTTTAGTTTTATTTCGTGGATATAGTGCGTATACAAGAAAACCTATGACTAAACCAATCATTGTATCTAATAATCGGTCCCTTAAAAAGACAATTGGCTCGCCGTTTCCTTTTCCAACAAGTACCATCACAGTAATAACAACAATAACCATCGTAAATTTTTTTGTAAAAAGATAGCTCAACATTACTGCCAGCGCTGCACCAATTGGAATCATAATAAAATGATGGTTTGGAACTAATAAGTAAACAAATGCCGCAAGTAACCCACCAATAATCGTTCCAACAATCCGTTCGATGCTTGATTTATAAGTTGCTCCTTTTGTCATTTGAGAGGTAATATAAATAGCATTAAACACATATGTCGGATAAACAATCCAATCCCCCATAATCGGAAATAATAGAATGGCGATCGTTATACTTATAAGGCTTTTGGCAACACGAGGATCAAGAGCTAATCTTTCTTTTAAAGAAATCTTTTTCATTTCTCAGGCCCTCCTTGCAAGAGTTCCGACATGCCATTTTGGATAATTTGAAAGTTCTCCACAATTTTTTTCACGTGATATGATACAACCGGGTTAGCCTCACTTGAATTAATCTCATTTGAAACTGCGATATTCATTTGTTGAAGCGCTTGTTTAGCTTCTGCCGACAAACCCGCTCTACCAATATCTTGTACTGTTTGAACATGGAAAAAGAGCGCTAAATAGCTGGGCAATAAATCTTGATATAACTTCACATGGTGTGGATCTGCTTTTTTACTAGCACTATATTCTTTAATAAACATTTGTGATTGAACAAATATATTATACAGCGGTTTTTTCACAAAAGTTCCATTATTTTTAAATACGCTTTCGATTTCTTTTTCGAATAAGCCTATTAATTGTTTCATAATTGTTTGAATTGTTTTTTCTAGCGGCAAATGTATGTATTTAACAACCAACCTAACTAAAATAAAAAAAATAAGTACATCTATAAGAGCGACAATAACCATTGTATAAAGCGGCATTGGTAAATCTTCTGTTCCTAAAAAATAAAGCGCCGTCCCAATAGCAAGTGTCATAACCATGTATTTTTGCGGCATAGTAAAATTCACTGCTAATATTAAAATCACCATAACAAGATAGTAAATATACACATTTATAGGGAGTAAAATAGTGCTAGCTATAACAAAAACACATGCTAAGGTAAAAGCTAAAGCAATTTTCGGTAGGGCTTTTCGTGTAATCGCATAAGTTGGCTGCATGGAAAGAATTCCTATCAAAACTACAATAGGTAGTACACCAGATAAATCTGGAAAAATAACTGTATGGAACACTACACAAATACTAGCAAAAATAAAAACTTGTAACATTTGAATCAACCCGCGTGCCCCAATTTTATCAAGTAAAAACTTTTTCATCGTTCCTCCCTCTTTCCATTATTCAATTTAAGCTCTGTAACTATAATAGAAAAGAAATGGCTAGATAGCAAATTTGAGTAATGTTCCAAATAAAAAAAGCCTAGAAATATAAAGGATTTATACAAACATCACTATATATTGCTAAGGTCTCTTTTTTTATTGGATTTTTTCTTGTAGTCGTTCGATATCATCATCCGAACCAATAACAATTAAAATATCGCCTTCGTGAAGCACATCATTCGCTTCTGGTGTAATGATCATTTGTTTATCTTTTTTAATTCCGACAATATTAACACCAAATGAATTACGGAAATCTAGGTCGACCAAACTTTTCCCGAGAAAGCGCGGATCGGAAACAGAAATTTCGACTAGACTATACTCATCAGATAATTCTAGATAATCAAGCATATTTTTAGATACGATATAATGAGCAATTCTTCGTCCCATATCTCGCTCAGGATGTACTACTCTATCTGCACCAATTTTATCTAATAGTTTGGCATGTTTATCATTTGTTGCTTTTGCAGTAACATATTTAACACCCATTTCTTTTAAAATCAGTGTGGTTAAAATACTTGACTGAATATCTTCTCCAATTGCGACAATCACATGTTCAAAATTACGAATTCCTAATTGACGTAGCGCATTTTCATCCGTAGAATTAGCGATGACCGCATGTGTTGCAATCGACATATATTCATTGACTCTTTCTTCATCAGAATCAATTGCAAGTACTTCCATTCCTTGCTCTACTAAAGAGCGACAAATGCTTCCACCAAACCGCCCAAGACCGATGACTGCAAACCCTTCTTTCATGTCCTACTACCTCCTTGTTACTTCTTCTCCACTAAGTCATGTTTAAATGCATAAATCGCCGCTTGAGTACGATCTTGCACGTCTAACTTAGATAAAATATTACTTACATGCGTTTTCACTGTTTTAAGTGTAATGAAAAGTTCATCAGCAATTTCTTGATTAGACTTTCCTTCTGCAATAAGTAGCAGAATTTCATTTTCACGATTCGTTAAATCATCATGTAAGTTTTTTTCTGGTTTGGCAGTTAGACGCTGCATCATTTTGCCCGTTACTTCTGGCTCTAGAACAGAATCTCCACCATATGTAGCACGAATCGCATCGGCAATTTCACTGGCAGTAGATGTTTTTAACATGTAACTGCTTGCTCCTGCTTCAAGCGCTGGATAAACTTTCTCATCATCAATAAAGCTGGTTACAATAATAATTTTTGCTTCTTTCCAGTTTTTCATAATTTCTTTTGTCGCTTCAATACCATCCATTTCATCCATTACTAAATCCATTAAGATTATATCTGGACGTAATTCTAAGGCCATATCAGCACCTTGTCGACCATTTTCTGCTTCTCCGACTACATCCATATCATCTTGTACAGAAAGATAAGCTGAGACACCTATACGTACCATTTCGTGATCATCTACTAGCAATACTTTTATCATTCGCTTTCCACGTCCTTCTTCGCAACAAGTGGGATTTTTATTTCTACACTAGTTCCTCTACCTGGGAAACTAATTATTTTAATTGTGCCACCAAATTCGGCAACTCTTTCACGCATATTTTGTAAACCATAAGAGCCTTGTCGAACATTGCTCATATCAAATCCTACTCCATCATCTACAACTTTCATCACTGCCAAATTGTCCATTGTGACTAGTCGAACTTCTAGTAATTTGGCTTTTGAATGGCGTAATGTGTTAGATAATAGCTCTTGCACAATTCGAAAGAGATGGTCCTCAATGCCTTTTTGCAAACAAATATCTTCAATTTGCCAATCTACTTCG
Source organism: Listeria immobilis (assembly GCF_014322845.1). Taxonomy (NCBI): domain Bacteria; kingdom Bacillati; phylum Bacillota; class Bacilli; order Caryophanales; family Listeriaceae; genus Listeria; species Listeria immobilis. The sequence goes on from NZ_JAASUA010000006.1 coordinate 46,169, forward strand.
ATTGGCAATTTTGTTGTTAACTCTTTTAATAATTGTTCAATGCCAATTTTAAGCGATTTCCCTTCAAGCTGTGTTGGGCGCAGATGAAGTAATAACGCACGCATTTCCGACTGCGATTCATTAACGATAGATTCTACCATCTTCAATTGTTTTTGCATTGCAGGTGTGGCGCTTTTCTCGCTTTGTTCATTTAATGCCGATAAAAGCATCATCGCCGCAAATAATTGTTGGCTGACAGAATCATGTAATTCGCGAGCAATACGATGCCGTTCTTCGGATAAAATAGCTTCTTTTGTTTGACCAGAAGATTCAGATCGTTCATTCGCTAATTTTTGCGTTAAAATTGTTTGTGCTTTCATTTTATCACGTAAACGGTCGATTTGCTTGTATACTTGCTGCACCTCAATAAAATTCTCGTCTTCTTCGCTAGTAATTTTTTTTTCTAAGTCGCCTTGTCCAAGCAAACGGATAGAAAAATCAATTGATTCGAATTTTTGCTTGATGAAATAGCCAAGTAATCCACCAATAATCAGCCCAATGGAAATGGCAGTTATCGGAACAAAAACAACAAACGGAATGTAAAAAATCTTTTGCTCAATTAAAATTTTATACCATGAGGCTTCACTTAAAAAGTAATAGCCCACTGTCCCGATAATCGAAGCTATAAGCAGTAGCCCTGAGCAAACTACCATCATCACTCTAGAAAAACTCATAGTCGAATCACCTCTAAATCTCCAAAGATAACAGACGTCATGATTTTTACTTTACGCGCGGAACTTTCATAATTATCCGAGTATACCTTGATGCTATTATTTTGAATGGAGGTACTTTCTTTATCATATTGTATATTTCCAAAAATAGCCGAATGTTCAATACAAATTCCAATATCAAACGGTACGAGTAACCGAATTTTCCCTGAGACACTGCGAATCATAATAACACTTTCGCCAGTTGGAAGTACTGTATTTCCTAAATCAATAATCGTATCGCCAATTCCTGTTTGAATATTTATATCATCCCATTCGTACACTAAATCTAGAATCCGTTGATTACCAAACCACTGATTACGAATAAATTTATCCGTACGATCCATTTTACTTTCGGGTTCTCTTACTTTAAGCATTAATAATTGGGGGGCCCGCTTTCGACTTACATAATGGATGATTGCATAAATCCCAGCAACAACGAGTCCTACTTTAAAAGTGGTTGTTAAAAGTACCGCAATAATAATAAATACTACTCCAATAAACAAGGAGTTTCTAGCACTTTTCTTTGTTGCACTAGCTTTTCTTGATGTAAATAAGAAGAATATTCCAAGTGCAAAAAGAATTAGTAACTCCCACTGAAACAGCATTTCAAGACCAACACCAACAATAATCGCAATTAAAAATACAAAAACAACCGAGCTTTCCATTTTTTTCAAGCTGACACACCTCCTTAAGTCAATCTTTAGACAAAGTTAATTCTTGTTTTTGCGCTACTTTGTACATGCTGTATTTATTATAGCGAGCATATGCCAAATGAAACAAACCGCGCTAGTTGGAACATCTACTACTACTTTAGTCGGAGCTTTCGTCTGTTAGTTTTGTATTAATCCCATTTTCTTGGGTAATTCGTTTTGCTTTTAACAGTGTGCCAATTGCACGCTTAAACTGCGCTTTACTAATACCGAATTTGGCACGAATCGCATCTGGGTCCGACTTATCTCCAAATGGCATTTCTCCACCAACACTTCGCAAATAGGTTAAAATCATTTCTGCATCATCATTTAATACCTCATGTGCTCTACCACGAAGCGATAAATTAAGAGAGCCATCTGGTTTTACGGCAATTACACGCGCCTTCACACGTTCACCCATTCGAGGTTCAGATGTACGTTCGCTTTCATGAATAAAACCAATATGGAAATCATCTGTAAAAACGAATGAACCTACTTTTAATAAACGATAAATAGTGCCTTCGATATTTTGATTAAATAAAGTTTGGTCTGCGCGAACAGCAATTGCTCGAAATTCATCTTCTTCTGCTAGAACTCCCCAAACACGATTTTCTTCATCTACTCGAAGGGCAATCATTACTCGATCATCTTTTTTCGGCCATAAATGCGGTAATGCGGGTAAATCATCTAAAGAGACAACGACATCTTTTTCAATACCAATATCTACAAAAACCCCTAGATGTTTACGCACTTCGGTTATTGTTCCCCAGCTATAATGTCCTACTTGAATTTTGGGAATAATTGTTGTTGCTGCAATTTCACGATCATAGTCTACAAAAATAAATACGGTTACTTCTGTTCCAACAGCAAGCTCCGTTTCATGTGTATTTGATTTAGCTAAAAAAACAGTTACGCCCTCTTTCTCAAGAAGCCAACCTGTAGCTTGAATTTCTTTTACTGTCATTACTTGGCTTTTGCCAATATAGTTATTCACTTTTTTTCCACCTTTTTTAATAATAGTCTTGTTTTATTATAGCGTATCTATGTAAGTTAAGCTACCTGCTATATTGAATCAAACTTGATTAATATATTGCTTTAAAGTATCCATATTTTCTTTTAGAATATCCTTTGAAAAATCATTTGCCTCTCTAGCAGCACTTCCTACATGATAGTCGGTATGATTTAATGCGGCTTGAAAGGTGGCGATATTTTCTGGTTTAACGCCACTTCCAACCAAAATTTGAAAAGAATCTGGGTTTTCTTCGCTATCTTGAATCCAACGTTTAAGACGTGGCAATGAATCAAGCGCGCTATTTGTCCCACCTGAAGTTAATAATTGGTTAATGTCTTTTCCATATGTGCGTAAAACTTGATAACTTGCTTCAATATCTTTAGTTGTCTCAAGCGCACGGTGAAAAGTAAGGTCTAAATCACCTTTCCAGCCAATTACTTTTTCTAAAAGTGCTTGATCAATATTGCCATCTTCAGTTATTCCACCATAAACAATTCCTTGCACACCAATTTCTTTTGCAAGCTCAATGTCTCGTTCCATCACAGTCCTTGCTGCTTCATCATATATAAAAGAAAAGCTATGTGGACGAATCATCATCATTGCCGGTAATTTAGAAGCGCGCACTATTTCTTTTATAGTACCATAGCTAGGAGTTAATCCACCTTCACTTATAGCTGAGACTACTTCCATTCTACTTGCATGATATTTTTCTGCTAAGTATGCATCTCTTGGATTTTGAACTATCACTTCTAACATATTATTTCGCTCCTTTTAATATCTAATTACCTTCATTCTACCCTTTTACTAGACAAAAGAATACTAAAAAATCCATGAAAAGAAAATTACCTTCTCATGGATTTTTGATGTAAATTATTTTAAATTAGTTGTAAATACTTCTGTTTTTCCAGCAGTTGTATTGGTAACTGAATGGAAGTCAAAATCATATATACCTTCTGAACTATTTGTTACAACCATAGGAACAACAGTACTTGCGGCATTTTTTTCAATAAAATCAAAGTCCGCTTCCACGATTGGGTCCCCTACTTTAACTTTATCCCCCATATTTACTAATACGTTAAAGCCTTCTCCATTTAGAGCCACTGTTTCTAAACCAATATGCACAAGAATTTCTTGTCCCATATCCGTACGAATCCCAAAAGCATGTTTTGTTTCTGCGAGTTGAATAATTTTTCCATCAACTGGAGCCACAATGGTTCCTGTTTCTGGTTTAATCGCAATACCTTCACCCATCATTTTTTGGTTAAAAACTGGATCTGGCACATCTTCAAGAGCAATAAGTTGTCCTGTTACATGTGCAAATACTTCTTCCTTTTTATTCTTTTTTAATAATTTTTTAAACATCCGTCATCCTCCTAGCAAATTCATGAGTCGATTACTATTTTACCTTTTTAAAGAAGAAAAGGCACGAAGAAAGTATCAAATATTTTTTGAACTTCTTCCTGCCTTTTTTCACGTTTATTTACTTACTTTTAAATCTTCAATCGAATTTATATTTGTCATATATTTAGGTACTGCTAGACCAATTTTGGCGCCTTTTAAGTTAGCTCCTAAATCCTCAAACTTTCCTTTGTAATCTTTATAGTAGACTCCGGAAGTGTTTGGAAGCCATGCTGCAACCATACCATCGGCTGCATCAGTTGCAACAGATGCCCACATTGGCTGAATTTCCATCGCTTGAATAGTAGGTTTATAGCCAACTTGTTTTAATGCTTCGGCGACGACATTAGTAGATGCTATTTCAGAATCCCAAGCTACATAAGTTAGCTTAATTTCATCCCCATCTACTTTTTCTACGCCATCAGTCCATTTGGCGACTTTTTCTGGATGCTTTTTAATCCATTTTTTAGCAGCTTCTTCTGGATCTACGCCATCATTAACTTCTAGCATTACTTCAGACATATCTTCAGCCGTCCAAAAGAAATTATCTAACACTTGGTACGCAGAAGGTTTATCTTCTTTTAAGCCTTTGCGCACTATTGTGTGAATATTTTCTGCGTCCCCATAAACATTTTTAGGATCTTCTAAAAATTTTAAGTCGAATTTTGTAAACATCCAGTGTGGTGTCCAACCAGTGACAACAATGGGGCGCTTATCTTTCATTGCCTTTTGAAGTGTGCTAGTCATTGCCGCAGTGGAACTTGTTTGTAACTGCCAATTGTCATCATCTAAATGGTAATCTTTTATCGCATTTTGTGTTGCAAGCATAATTCCTGCCCCAGCATCAATTCCTGTAATTGTATAATTGATTTGTTCGCCTAAATCTTTTTTCGCATCATAAGGAGCAAGGGTTGTCCCGCAGGCTGCTAAAGTGAAAATAAGCATAGTCAAAACTGCAGTGGTGATTAATTTTTTTAGCAATCTACTCTCCTCCTTACTCAGATTTCGCTTTTTTATTGAAAGCTTGTGTTAAACGGTCTAGGATAATCGCTACAATAACAATGGCAATCCCAGCTACAAATCCGCCACCAGCATCGTTACGTCCTACTGCAAAGTAAACACGTGTTCCAAGTCCCATTGCACCAATCATAGAAGCAATGACCACCATGGAAAGAGCTAACATAATACTTTGATTAATTCCTGCCATCATTGTGGATTTCGCCATTGGCAGTTGTACTTTCCAAAGTTTTTGCCAAGGGGTGGAACCAAATGAATCTGCTGCTTCCACTAGCTCCGTAGATACTTGGCGAATACCTAGATTAGTCATTCGGACAGTTGGAGGCATTGCGAATATAACAGAAGCAACAACCCCGGGAACCATTCCAATTCCAAAAAATGCTACAGCAGGAATAAGGTAAACAAAGGCTGGCATTGTTTGCATAAAGTCAAGTATCGGTTTAAAGATACTTTCGACAATATTACTTTTCGCCATCCAAATACCGAGTGGCACACCGATAACTAAGGCAATTAAACTACTTGTAAGTACCAGTGTTAATGTTTGGGTCATATCGCGCCAGAAATCTAAGTTCCAAATTAATAGTAAACCAACAACTTCAAATGTGATTAAACCCCATTTTTTTCCTTTACGGTTAACCCAAAATGTTCCAAGTACGAGTAAAATAATAAATAACCATGGTGGAACTAAGTCAAAGACCCACTGGAATGCATCGACAATGCCGCCAATGATATTTGTAATAACATTAAAAAATCCTTCAAATTGCGTTAAGCCGTCTACCAATTTATCAATCCAGTCAGCTAATGGAATCGTTGGAATATTAAGCATTAACATTCACCTCATTTCCAGAAAGTGCGGCCAGAACTGATCCGCGAATAATGATTCCTTTCAGTTTCCCGTCTTCTGTTACGGCAATTGGAATTGTAGTAGTTGAGATAGTGTCCATAATTTCTGCTAGTGGTGTATCTGGTCCAGTTGTTGGAACATCACTGTGTATTGCCGACTCAAGAGAAGTAATGTTTTCTTTTACAAGCTTAGATACTTCCGCAGCATGGACAATTCCAACTAATTCACGATTACGTTTAACAACAAACACACTGGAAGTTCCAGCTTCACGCATCCGTTTTAAAGCAACTCGAGGGCCATCTTTTTCAAAATTAACGATTTCTGGACGTATCATTACATTGCTCGCTGTATAAACTTTGGAACGATCGACATCTTCAATGAATTTTTCTACGTATTCATTTGCCGGATGCGCCAAAATATCTTCTGGAGAACCAGTTTGAACAATAGAACCGTCGCGCATAATCATAATATGGTCGCCAATACGAAGCGCCTCATCTAAATCATGGGTAATAAAAATAATGGTCTTTTTCATTTTATCTTGCAAATCCAGCAATTGATCTTGCATATCTTTCCGATTAAGCGGATCAAGAGCGGAGAAAGCTTCATCCATTAGCAATATATCTGGGTCATTAGCAAGTGCTCTTGCTAGACCAACACGTTGCTGCATTCCACCAGAAAGTTGCGAAGGATATTGATTACCATAACCAGCTAAGCCAACAAGTGCAAGCGATTCTGCTGCTTTTTTCTCACGCGTTTCTTTGTCCATTCCTTGAATTTCAAGACCATATTCTACATTACGGTTAATCGTCCTATTTGGAAATAAGCCAAAATTTTGGAAGACCATACTCATACTTTTTCTTCTAACTTCCAAAAGTTCTTTTTTATTTAAGCTAGAAAGTTCTTTTCCGTCTAGCCAAATTTTTCCGCTTGATGGCTCAATTAGACGGTTTAAAAGTCGCACCAAAGTGGACTTCCCACTACCAGAAAGCCCCATAATAACGAAAATTTCTCCTTCTTCTACGCTAAAAGATGCTTTATTAACACCAATTGTCGCTCCTGTTTCCTTCAAAATATCTGTTTTTGATTTTCCCTGAGAAAGTAAAGAAGATGCCTTAGAAGCTTTTTTTCCAAAAATTTTCGTTAGCTCTTCCACTTTAATCTTGCTCAAAATAAAATCCCCTTTCTTTTTTTAAACTACATTTTTTACTAGGCAAAAATTTGGCCCAAATTACTTTTTAAAAAAGCAATAACATTAACCATTGTACACAAGTTTCTCTCATGTTTCACATCTTACAGTTTAATTTGGGCTATTTTAAACTTTTAAGGAAGCGCCACCATCTTACAACAACAGCGGCTGACAGATTTTAAAAAAAGTTTTAAAAAAAGTAGTAATTTCAATGCAAAATACGGCTTTAATTTCAAAAAAATTATTTTTGATATAAGCAATTTTATTAAATATTTGTTAGAATAGAAAAGGACATTTCATTAGGAAGGGGTGAATGAAATGGATGGAGAACTTTCAAAGGATGTGAACCAGAAAGTGAACTTACTAAAACAGTGGTTCGATTCAATTGATTGGGATAAATTTTGGAATTATATTATTTCACTTGGAATAAAAATTGCTATCTTAATCGTTCTTTACTTTATACTTCGCGTGGTTGGTAATAAAATTATTCGTAGCTTCTTTCGCAAGTATCGGCAACAACAAGCTGTTTCAGCCGGCCGAGCGGATACACTTGAAAGCTTAATTTCAAATTTTTATGGTTATGTTTTATTTTTCACTTTTGCGATTTTATTATTACAGAACTTTATGGATGTTACCGCCATTATCGCAAGCGCTGGAGTTGCAAGTTTGGCAATCGCTTTTGGAGCACAAGGACTAGTTAGTGATGTCGTAACTGGATTTTTTATTCTTCTCGAACGGCAACTTGATGTTGGAGATACGATTACTGTTGACTTGGTTAACGGAACAGTCGAAGCGCTCGGTCTACGAACAACACAGGTGCGTGATTTTGATGGTACATTACATTTTATTCCTAACAGACAAATTATGATTGTTAGTAACCATTCCCGCGGTAATATGCGTGTTATGGTGGATATTCAAATAAGTCCAACAGAAGATCCAGAAAAAGCAATGGCAATCATCAATGAAGTTTGTATAAAAGAAGCAAAAGAAAACAAAAATATTGTGGAATCACCGGTTGTGCTTGGTGTCCAAAATATTGATGCCACCAATATGGTAATCCGCGTGGTAGGTAAAGCTGTGAACGGCGAACAATATGCCGTTCAACGAGATTTACTAAAAAATATTCGCGAAGCTTTAACAGAAAACAAAATCGAGCTTCCACTTCGCTTTGTTAGTACATTTGGACCTAACAACAATTAAAAAGACGTAAATTCGCTCATTTATTGAACGAATTTACGTCTTTTTTACTTGCTTTCTAAAAAGCGGATTAATACATCTATTGCAAATGGAATCGCTTCTTCTTTTGGATTTAATTTTGCGTGATGAAGACTATATTCCGAGTCCACACCTAACCAAAACATAAAACCTTTAATTTCTGATAAAAAGTAGCCAAAATCTTCCCCTGTCATTGCTGAACGAGCTGGAGTATAGCTTTCAGGATAGTTTTCCTTTAAAAACTGGATAAATTCATCTGTCTCAGCTGGATCATTATCTACTTGATAATAATTCGAGCCAGGATGAAATTCTACTTCACATTGGTAAGCTTCTTCCCACCCTTTTGCCAGTTGTTTTAAACGCGTCCACACTGTTTTCATTGTTTCTGGTGAAAGCGTCCGAATCGTACCGTCTAAATAGGCAGTTTCCGCAATTACATTTTGAATTTCTCCACCGCGAATTCGTCCAATCGTAATAACCGCACTATCCATTGGATCAATATTCCTGCTAATTATCGTCTGCATTTGTCCAACAAAGGCGCTCGCTGCTACAACCATATCATTTGCCAAATGAGGATATGCCGCATGCCCACCTTTTCCTTTAAATGAGATAAAAAGTTCTGATGTATTGGCGAATAGTAAGCCAGGTTTAATCGCAATTTCTCCAACTTTATACTCTGGTGCAATATGAAGTCCATAAATAGTGTCTGGACGCCACGCCGCAAACTCAGCGCTTTCCATGATTGGTTTTGCTCCACCAGGCCCTTCTTCTGCAGGTTGGAATACAAAGAGTAAATTATCTTTTGTTGGTTTACTTGCAAAATGCGTCAAAACACCAAGCGCTATACTCATATGTAAATCGTGACCACAAGCATGCATATTTCCAAGATGCTTCGATTCAAAAGGCAGACCAGTTTCTTCGGTAATTGGAAGTGCATCTATATCCGTGCGATAACCAATTGTTTTTTCAGGATTGGTTCCTTTTACTAAAACTAAAATTCCTGTGCGCCATTTTTTAATTTCTAAATATGTTGTTGGCAATTTGCTAATATATTCTAATAAATAAGCTTGGGTTTTTAATTCTTTGTATCCAGTTTCAGGAATTTGGTGTAAGTCACGTCGAATGGCAATAAATTCATTTAACATGGTTATTCTCTCCTTCTAAAAAAGGACTGCTCCGCCAACAGACGAAACAGTTCCTTTCATTTTTTAAAGTTGGCGAAGTTCTTGCATAATTTCTGTTTTAGAAGCCGTTTTTGCATCTAGTTTTTTTAGTTCGCGTGCAGGAATACCAGCTACAACTGTCCCTGGTGCTACGTCTTTTGTTACGATTGCTCCAGCTGCCACAACGGCTCCTTCTCCAATACGCACACCCTCTAAAACAACCACGTTTGCTCCCACTACAACATTATCTTCTACAATAACTGGTTGTGCGGATGGTGGCTCTACTACGCCGGCAAGGACAGATCCAGCACCGATATGGCAATTTTTACCTACTGTTGCACGACCGCCTAGCACAACATTCATATCAATCATAGTACCGTCGCCGATAACAGAACCAATATTTATGCTCGCTCCCATCATGATTACAGCATTATCACCAATAGTTACTTGGTCGCGAATAATAGCACCTGGCTCAATACGCGCGTTAATATTTTTCATATCTAACAAAGGAATAGCCGAGTTACGACGATCGTTTTCGATAACGTAATCTTCCAAATTCGCTTTGTTTGCTTCTAAAAGTGGTTCAATAACTGCCCATTCTCCAAAAATAGTTCCCGCGTTTCCAGTAATGAATGTTTTTACATCACTTGGAAAAGCTATTTTTTCTAAATTTCCTTTTAGGTAAACTTTTACCGGTGTTGCTTTCTTGCTATTTTGAATAAAAGAAATAATTTGGTGTGCATCCATTTGTTTCATGAATAATTGTCCCCTTCCAATACGTTCTGTTTTCTATTTTGCCATAGCTATTTCACTTGTTCAAGGAATTTATCTATTATTTCTAAAAACGCCTTCACTTGTGGTAAGCCAAGCGATTGTTCATATGTCAGTAAATTGGTTTCTCTGCTAAGAATGGATCCGTTTTTTTCTGTTAGTGGAATTTTATTGATTTTATCTGGGTAGCCTAACATGGTAACTTCAGGTAAAATGGCAAAACCAATACCGTTAAGAGCCATCTGACGGGATGTTTCCATTTGATCCATAAGCATTGCTTGGCGTGGCATTTTCCCAAAATTGCGTTGCCAGTAATCTTGAATTACCTGATAATAATTGGAATCACTTCGAAATTGCACAAAAGGTCGGTTTGTTTGGAAAACTTCTTCAATTTTCGTAATTTCAGTATCTACGAGAATTAATTTATCATTAAAAAGTGGTTTTTGGACACTTTTCCAATTAGAGTTTCCGCGAACGATACCAATATGAACATTTCCAGCAGCTAGTTGTTGTGTGACTTCGCTACTCCAACCTGTTACAAGCGAAATTTGTACATTTGGATAGGCGCTAGTGAATGTTTTTAAAACTCGTGGAAGCCACATTTGGGCTACAACACTTGCACAGGCAATTCGCAAAGTTCCACGGACGACACCTTCCATTGCTTCTAATTTTTCTTGAATCGTATGTTCTCGCTCAATCACACTCGAAGCATGACGAACGATTGCTTCTCCTTCTGGTGTGAGTAATAGACCTTTTTGTGTACGAATAAAAATCTTTGTATCCCATCTACTTTCGATAGTTTGTAGGCGCTGTGATAAAGCAGGCTGACTTAAAAAAAGTTTTTCCGCGCTTTTACGCATATTAAGCTCTTCTGCTAGACAAACAAGTAGTTCATATTCCGTTACAATCATCTATTTTCCTCCACCTGCGAATGAATATAACGATTGACTTGCTTTAAAACAACCCGTCTTGTAACAATTCCTTCAAAGTGAAACTCATGATCAATTACACATACAAAAGGATGGTCAACAAGCAGATGAACAATTCTTTCGTTATTTAGAAAATCTTTAATCACTGGAAAATCTGTTTGCATGACATCTTCTACTTTTAGGTCTTCTAAGCGTTCAAATTCAATACGTTCAAGTCCTAATATTGCATCTGTAATCATTGCTGCACTTATTAAGCCGTGAAGTTTAAATTCAAAGTCTAGTACAGGAATAACAGAGTAGCCACATTTAGTTAAAACAAGTAGTGCATGTTCTAAATTATTACCAAGCTGTACGTGAGCTACTTTTTCAGCAGAAATCATCGAATCAGCTAATTCGCTATCAATAAATTGTCCAAATCTATTAGAGATCATTTAGAATCTTCCTCTTCCTTGTATTTTCATGTTCTTTATGAAGTTACTTTCAACTAAAAAAAGATATTGAAACTTTTTCCATCTTCTATTCTATCATACAATTAAGCATGATTTCTTACATTTAGTGTTTAAAAGTTAATTTTTTACATAAAAAAAGCTGTGAAAACAATTCACAGCTCTAACCTAAAAAACAAGGCTACGTTATTCATTTTCTTGTAATGTTTCAAAAATTTCGATAGCTGTCATATCAATATCATCAAATTGATATTTACTATTGTCGCCGTAAATTTCTACTTCAAATGAGTTAGAGGCTTGAAAAAACTTCACTTCGCACACGGGCGTACCATTTTTTTCAAAGCGTCTTGCTTGTGTTTCAGCAGACTCATCTTCTTGCATTGCATGTAACCGTTGAATAATTCCCAATAACTGAGACATCTTACACTCTCCTCTCAAATCCACCAACTGACGTGCAAAAATATTGCATACCTTGCAGTTTTACTGGCATGGCAATGCTTTTTACATACTTCCTCAAAACTGGTTTTTTTCGCCATATCTTATTTCTTTCACTATACTACCAAATTTTATCGCAAACCGCACGTATAACGCAAGGGTTCTGGAAATATTCAGAAAAAGTAATTTTTTTAAGCTGACTAGAAAATCACTTTTTATTATTGATTACACTCATTTAATCCCAAAAAAAGACTATAAAAAAGGTTTCTACTTTTTTATAGTCTTCTATAATTAAAACTCATTTTTACGATTGGCGGTAGTACTTATGATCATTTTTGTCGCACGAACAATCGTTTTATGACGATTAAATCCCTTCACGCAAATCGTTTGGTCACCGATAGTAGCAAAAACCTCACCCCAAGAACCACAGGGATTAAAACCGTATGCATGTATTTTCAATAAGCCGTCTTTCGTTGGAAAAAAGAGAGCTTCATATTTACCTGTTTTCGTCATATCCACTGGCTCCTTCCAAATTCAACCCATCATTTCTAACTGAAAATGATTATCATTATTAAAACTATCTTATAGCATTCTACTTGAAAGTGCAAGGCTTTTTAAGAAAATTTTCAGATATTTTGCTTTTCGCCTGTTTTAAGCTATAATGGAATGAAACTATAAAGCTTACTCCCGCCTGAATTTATCGGGATTTTCTTCTAAAGAAAGGTGATAACATTGACTAAATCTATTCGTCCAGAATTATTTGATATTGAAGTAAGTGGGATTAGAACTTTTAATAATCGAGTGAGCGCCATTCCTGATATGATTCGCTTAACACTTGGTGAACCAGACTTTCCGACTCCTGAACATGTGAAACAAGCAGCCATTCAAGCTATTCAAGCTAATTTCACCAACTATACGCCTAATGCTGGCATGCCTGAACTATTAGCAGCGGCCTCAAGCTATTTTCAAGATAAATACAATTTAGAATATAGCACAAATGAAATTATCGTTACTGTGGGTGCTACAGAAGCTATTTCCGTTGCACTTCAAACCATCCTTGAACCAGGTGATGAAGTTATTTTACCGGACCCAATTTATCCTGGCTATGAACCGCTAATTACCTTAAACAAAGCAACACCTATAAAAATAGACACAACTAAAACAAATTTCAAATTAACTGCAGAACAATTACATAAACACATCACACCAAACACAAAAGCATTAATTATTCCTTATCCTTCTAATCCAACTGGTGTTAGTTTAACGAAAGAAGAATTAGCTGATTTAGCAGAAGTATTACGTGAAACTGGCATTTTTGTCATTGCAGATGAAATTTATAGTGAATTAACTTATCACAAAGAACATGTTAGTATCGCTCCAATGCTGCGAGAACAAACCATTGTGATTAATGGCCTATCAAAATCTCATGCGATGATTGGATGGCGAATTGGTTTTCTACTCGCACCAGAATCAATCACAAAAGAAATGCTAAAAATTCATCAGTATTCTGTTACTTGCGCAAGTTCTATTTCTCAAAAAGCAGCTTTAGAAGCAATCACAAACGGTAGAGATGATGCTTTTCAAATGCGTACAGAATATAAAACAAGAGCAAGCTTCACGCAAGATCGTTTAGAAAAAATGGGATTTACGGTAGTTCCACCAGATGGAGCATTTTATTTCTTTGTAAAACTTCCAGATAACATTACCGATAATTCTTTTGATTGGGCAGTTAAACTTGCGGAAGAAGCAAAAGTAGCCGTTGTTCCTGGTAATGCTTTTTCAGAAAATGGAGATCGCTATTTCCGGCTTTCTTATGCAACATCTTTTAATAAACTTGCAGAAGCACTTGACCGAATGGCCGCTTTTTTAGCAAAATAATAAATCCATTACTTTGGTTAAATTATTCTTAAAACAAAAAGCAGAAATCTTCTATAGCTCATTTTAAAATGGCTTTAGATACGATTTCTGCTTTTCTGATGAAACCTAGTCTCGATTTAACGATAGAATTTGATTAATGCTTGGGTGCCTTCTTCACTTAAGCCACGATCAGCAAGCGTTTGATACATTTTTTCTGCTAAGATAAGACCTGGTAATTCAAGTCCCATTTGTTTTGCTTCTGAAATCGCTATTCCCATATCTTTAATAAAATGTTTAATAAAGAAACCAGGAGAGAAATCTTCCGCTAATACACGAGGAATTAAATTAGTTAGTGACCAACTCCCTGCCGCGCCACCTGAAATAGATGTAAGTACTCGCGCTGGATCCAGTCCAACAGTCTCTGCATAAATAATGGCCTCGGTCACACCAATCATATTGGAAGCAATCGCAATTTGGTTAACCATTTTTGTATGTTGTCCAGAACCAGCAGCTCCTTGTAATATAATACTGCTGCCTAAAATGTCAAAAATAGGCTTCACTTCTTGGAATATCGTTTCTTCTCCTCCAACCATAATCGCTAAAGTACCGTTTTTTGCACCAATATCTCCGCCAGAAACTGGAGCATCAAGAACGCCAATACCGTTTTCTTTTCCTTTTTCTGCTATTTCTCGAGCTAAAGATGGTGATGAAGTTGTCATATCAATAGCTATCGAGCCAGCTTTTAAATGATTTAAAAACCCATTATCCCCTAAATAAAGTTCCTCCACATCTTTAGGATAGCCTACCATCGAAATAAGCACATCAACTTTCGCCGCCAGCTGACTTGGTTCCTCTTCCCAGTGCGCACCATTAGCTAATAGTGCTTCTGCCTTTGATTTAGTGCGCGTGTACACAAAAATCTCATAACCCGCCTTAAGCAAGTGAGAAGCCATACTTTCTCCCATGACACCAATACCAACAAATCCAATTTTTTTCATTTCCAAAAACTCCTATCCAAAACTAATTCCTATAACTGACAAAATCGCAAAACAAATACTAATTAATCCAACAAATATAAGGTGTACTTTTTTATACATAACTACAATCGCAATGAACTCTCTTATAAGTGCATTGGGTAAATAATAAAGCGCGGTTTTTGCGCCAATACCTTGACTTTGTAAGCCAGCTTTTCTTGCATACAAGCTTGCTCGAAATAAGTGAAAATTATTTGTTGCAAATAGACTAGAATAACTAGACATAATGGCATCCATTTTCTTTTTCGAAAATTGCATATTCTGAAATGTATTAACCGACTTATCTTCCATGATAATAAAGGTCTCATCAATTCCTTTATTTATTAGATAACTTCTCATTGCCTCTGCTTCTGAAATAGTCTCATTCGCACCTTGTCCACCAGAAACAATAAAAGTAGCTCGTTTTCCATTTTTGTTAAATTGTTTCTGATAAAACAAAATTGCTCGATCAAGTCTATTTGCAAGTAATGGTGGTACTCTATCACCGCCTATTAAGCCACTTCCAAGCACAATTAGAAAATCTTGGTGATACCTAGGGAAATTATATTGGTAGATAAAAGTCGACAATAGAAAGGATAAAAATAAGAACGAGAAATAACCTACAATTGTCATAATAAATACAATTAGAATTGCAAGGACTGGACTATTCGCCCGTGAAATATTACCAATCCAAATAATAATAAGCAAAATAATTCCTAACCCAATAAATAATGGTAACATATTAGCTAATTTTCGCCCTTCACGCTGGAGCATTAATCGTCCGTTAACAATTAACATCGTTGCCAAGCCAATGACAAAAAATGGCGTAAGAAGTAGCAATAAAAGTAACACAGTCCCCATTATCATAACAATTAATTCATTTCCTTTGGAGAAAACGGCATAAACAATTGAAAGTAATATAAAAAATAAAGCAATTGTTAAAAAAATCCCATTGCTGATTCTTCGTCTATCAATTATAGATAAAACAATAAAGAGAAGTAAGAAAAATCCCGCTAAAAAATAGATAACCACTCTTGTTGCCCCCTTTTTACTCATTGCCATTTTAATTATACTTGGGGAACTTCTTTAATACAACACAAAAAGACCTAGACAAATAAATGTCCAGGTCAATAGTCAGATTTTACTCTGCAGTATATTTTTCAACTAATTCTACAACTTCTTCTGCTGTAGATTTGTTTAATGCTTCTTCTGCTAATTTCACCATTTCCGCTTGATCTAGACGTTTAATTAGCGAACGAGATTTCAAGACACTGGATGCGCTCATAGAAAACTCATCTAAGCCTAAACCTAGTAGAATTGGTACAGCCGTTTGATCTCCAGCCATTTCTCCACACATACCAGTCCATTTACCCTCTTTATGAGAAGCATCAATTACCATTTTCACTAAACGAAGAATGGATGGATTGTATGGTTGGTAAAGATAAGAAACGCGTTCGTTCATACGGTCAGCAGCCATTGTATACTGAATTAAGTCATTTGTTCCGATAGAGAAGAAATCAACTTCTTTTGCAAATTGATCAGCAAGAACAGCGGCAGCAGGAATTTCAATCATAATTCCAAGTTCAATGGAATCAGAAACTTCTGTCCCAGCAGCTTTTAGTTTTGCTTTTTCATCTAGTAAAATATCACGTGCTTGACGGAATTCATTTACTGTTGCAATCATCGGGAACATAATTTTTAAATTGCCGTATACGCTTGCACGAAGTAAGGCGCGAAGTTGTGTACGGAACAATTCTTCATTAGCAAAACAAAGACGAATAGCACGGAAGCCTAAGAATGGATTCATTTCTTCTGGAAGTTCTAAGTATGGTAACGTTTTGTCGCCACCAATATCTAAAGTACGAACAACCACAGATTTTCCGTCCATTCCAGAAATCACTGCTTTATACGCTTCAAATTGCTCTTCTTCTGTTGGGAAATTCTCACGACCCATATACAAAAATTCTGTACGATAAAGTCCAATTGCTTCCCCACCATTAGAAATTACACCTTCTAAATCATTTGGCGTTCCAATGTTTGCTGCAAGCTCCACATGAACACCATCTTTAGAAACGGTTTTTTCATTTTTAAGTTTATCCCATTCTGCTTGTTGTAAAGCAAAATCGGCTTTAATTTTTTTATAATGAGCGATTTGTTCTTCTGTTGGGTGGATGATAACATTACCTTCCAAACCATCAATAATAACAATATCATTTTTTGCTACACTAGCAGTAACTTCTTTTGTTCCAACTACAGCTGGAATTTCAAGTGAGCGTGCCATAATAGCCGAGTGAGAAGTACGTCCACCAATATCCGTTACAAAACCTTTAACAAAATTACGGTTAAGTTGCGCGGTATCAGAAGGCGTTAAATCTGCTGCTACAACAACTACTTCCTCATCAATTAAAGCTGGATTAGGAATAGTTACACCAAGTAAGTGTGAAAGAACACGTTTGCGCACATCTTTAATATCAGCTGCACGTTCACGCATATATTCGTTGTCCATAGATTCAAACATGCCAATAAACATGTCTGTTGTTTCTTGTAAAGCTGTTTCTGCATTGGTATTCGTAGTTTTGATGCTCTCTTCAATTGGTCCTGTTAATTCAGGATCATTTAAAACTAAAAGATGCGCATCAAAAATTTGAGCCTTATCTTCGCCTAAGTCTTTAGCTGCTTTTTCACGAATCATTGAAAGTTCAGTTCTAGAAACTTCTAACGCGCTTTCAAAACGTTTGACTTCACTTTCAACATCCGTAACTTCTACCTTTTCATAGGAAAGATCAGGTTCAACGAGCAGATAAGCTTTCGCAATGGCAATCCCATCAGATGCTGCGATACCTTTCAACTCTTTAGCCATTATTCAGCCAATCCTTCTTTCTTAAGAACTTCAGTTAGTCCTTCAATTGCTTCTTTTTCATCGCTACCTTCAGTGTAAATAGTGATGTCAGCGCCTTTACCAATACCAAGGGACATAACACCCATGATTGATTTAAGGTTTACTTTTTTGCCAGTATATTCAATTTGAACATCCGAGCTGTATTTACTTGCAGCCTGCACCAATAGAGTTGCTGGGCGTGCGTGAATTCCTGTTTCATCGATTACTACAAAACTTGCTTGTTCCATAATTTACATTCTCCTTTGTAAAGAAATTTGTTGTAACCTTTTAAGCCAAAAAATTTTCAGCAAAAAAGACTATCCCTCAATTAAAAAGAGTACCATGTTTTACCCTTTGTTACAACTATTTGATTAAAATTTTTTAGATTGTTTTTTCATGCGCGTGCTTCCCTTCTCTATTTTCTATAGATAAAAATGCAACCACTTTCTTAAAAATTGTCACGAAATCGTCGCTTTTATAGAATAAAATAGTACTTTTGGAAGGCTTATAGTTGATTTTCATCGTTTTTTAGTGCAAAATTTAAGGAAGGTTCAAAAAAGCATACATTCTTTTTCAGCAAGATAGTGGCAACACCGAAATTGGAAGGAGTGATAATAATGGCAAAAGCACACGTTGGAGACATTATTGAATTTAAGGATGGCTTAACTGGAATCGTTGAAAAACTAAACGAAAACTCTGTTATAGTCGACTTAACTTATATGGAAAATTTCAAAGATTTAGGCATTGAAGAAAAAACCGTTGTGAACCACAAAAATTATCAAATTATTCATTCTGTTGAAGAAGATACGGATGAAGAAGAAACCGAAGAATAAAAATCAAATTACATTTTCAGTGCGCAAAAATAAAGCATTTTAAGTACGCTTGCTTTATGTTTTTGCGTTTTTTATATGTGTGAAAATCGGGAAAGTAGGGCTTATTTATGGAAAGTAAAACAAAAATCGCGATTATTGGCGCTGGTCCTGGAAGTCTAGCTGCTGCTATGCTCCTTAGTCAGTTAGATTATGAAGTGAGCATTTATGAAAAAAATGATCGAATAGGTGGTCGAACTGCCTTACATAAAATGGGGAAATATTCGTTTGATATTGGTCCGTCCGCGCTGACAATGCCACACGTTCTTACTTCTCTTTTTATGGATTGCAAACGAGATATACTAGATTATGTTTCTTTACTACCAATTAATCCAATACACACCCTTTATTTTAAAGATATTACTTTTCCACTATACAGTGACTATGCAGCGACTAAATCGGTTATCGCAACTTACTTCCCAGGTGAAGAAGAAGGTTTTGATCGTTTTATGAAAGAAAATACTAAAAAAATGCTGTATATAACACCTCTCAATCAATTTAATTATAGTTCATTATTTGACTTTTTCCGCCCCACCACTATTCGTGCAATTCCAAGTTTAACGTTAGGCAGATCATTAATGGATGATTTAGCGCGATATTTTAATAGTAAACATCTTCGTTTGGCATTTTCGCTTCAGATGCGTTATTTAGGAATGTCACCATGGGATATTCCGGCAGCTTACAGTATTATCCCCTTTTCCGAATATTACTACGGAACTTATCATCCTATTGGTGGACAAAATAAAATTGTTGAAGCGATGCAACAAGTAATTACCGAAAATAAAGGTAAGTTCTATTTCAACTCAGAAGTAACAGAATTTGAAATAAATGGCAAAGAGATTACTGGCGCTAGATTGGCAAATGGTCAAGTAATTGAAGCAGATTATTATTTTACAAATTTGGATTTTATGTATTCGCTGACAAATGAAAAAAATAAGCATATTGAAAAAAAGGAATATTCCTCTTCTGCTTTCATGCTTTATTTAGGATTAAATACAGAATTATCCTTATCACATCAGTCTATTATTTTTCCTAGTAATTACCGAGAATTTTCTACCAATATAATGCAAAAGAATGCCCTCTCAAAAGATTTGGCCATCCATTTAACAAACCCTTCTGCAACAGATAACACCATGGCGCCAATTAATCATTCTAGTATTCGAATCATGGTTCCTGTTCCAAATAATTCCAGTCAAATCGATTGGGAAAAAGAAACACCGGCTTTTAGACAATTGATTTTAGATACTGTAAAAGAGAGACTGGATATTCCAGATTTAGAAGATTTTATTGAAGAAGAATTTATTATCACGCCTGCTGACTGGGAAGAAAAATACCATATCAAACATGGTGCAGTATTTGGCTTACAACATGTTTGGAATCAACACGGTTTTCTGCATTTCTCTAAAAAAATACCTACTTATAAAAATTTATTTGTCATTGGTGCTGGCGCAATGACTGGTAGTTCGCTTCCATATATAATCGAAAATGCGCAAATCGCAACAAAGAAATTTTTACAAAAAGAAAAGAAATCCAAGTAGTTAATTACTCAGATTTCTTTATTTTTTTGGGTTCTTTTTCCAAACTGAAAAAATAACAGATCGTAAAAATAATATTTGAAACAATAATAATTGCAATCGATGTCCATAAATCAAGATAGAAAGATAAAAACACGAAAAAAGCAATTATAATCCAGTAAACAATGACAATTTCTGATTTTAAATCGGGATATTTGAGCCGTTCCCAGCTATCCGTTAAACTTAAAATAAAGTAAATCATTAAATGTAAAATAAGACCTAATAACCACCAATTAATAAAATCCGATAGTTGCATAATCGTGAAACCATTTTGTGTAATATAAAGCTGTTTTGATTGCATGGTAATCGGTTCAATTAAAACTTCAAAAATCATCACCATCGTTGCAGCAATAAAGGAATAAATACCGCCACGAATCCAATCAATATTAATTTTTAGGGTAATTTCACGTGCTATAATATGGGTCCCAGCAATCATTCCCACCCAAATAAAGCCCATTGTGATTGGAATTCCGTAAATACTTCCTCCAAGTGTAGAACCAACATATTCATCTGTATAACTTAACTGCATCCATTCAATACAAGTACTTACAACAAACACGAGTAATGTTATCGCCGAGCCGAGCCATTTGCCATATTGCATAATAAAGAAAACAGCTGCAAAAATACCTGTAAAAACAAGAAACAGCGATTGGATAGTTGTTAAATTTGGTGGAACAATATTTAAGGAAACTAGTAGTACGTTACCTAAAAACCAAAAAATATAAATCCATAGTAAAAATTTGTAGTTTTTTTCTAGCATCTGTTAACCACTCCTATTTTTTCATTATAAAGGAATTATGAAATTCTACAACTTTTATCTTATCTTTAGTATAATTGTTGCCAAACGTTTTCTTTTGTTTTAAAGTAGTATGATAAGTATTTGTTAAGAAGAGGTGTAAAGTATTTGAAGAGCATCAAGATCGATTATAAACTCGTACTGGGACTTATTCTATGTGCCCTACTTGTTATATTAACATATCAGTTTCCTCGTGTTTTTTGGTATTTATATGGGGCTGGGATGTTATTTTTACTTAGTTTTGTGATTTTTAATGATGATTTAAAAAAAGAATATTCCTTTACTAAAGGAATATTACCCGGTATTTTTTCTGGAATAGTTCTCTATATTGTCTTTTACATAGGTGCGTTTCTTCTTAAAATTATGCCTGGAAGTTTAGAAAATTCTGTGGCAGCCGCTTTCCATAAATATGCAACAGATTCCTGGGTGATTTGGCTACTTTTAGTTGTTGCTATTATTCCAGGTGAAGAAATATTTTGGCGTGGTTTTGTTTTAAAACGCTTGAATAACTATTTTAATCCTTGGTTTGCTAATATATTTGCTGCATTATTATGTATGGTAATGATGCTCCCAAGTGGTAATTTTGCTGCTATTATCGGCATATTTGTCGCTTCCCTCGTTTGGAATGTGATGTATTCCTATCGTCCTAGCTTACTCATGGTTTATCTTTCTCATCTAACTTTTGCATTTTTATTATTGGCAGCACTACCTATTTATTAATAATACCTAAAAAGCCTCCTAATTCAGAGGCTTTTTTTTTGGAAAAAATAAGCAAAATACTTGAAAGTCAAAATAGGTCAGTATATAATAAGTACATAAGGTCAAAGTTAGTCAAAGTCAAGACCTTCTATTCTCATTTTTAAAGGAGGAAGTTAATTTATGAATTGTGAAAGATGTAATCAAAATCAAGCGACAGTCCAATTATATATGAATATTAACGGCAAACGTGTTGAAATGCCACTTTGCGCGTCTTGTTATGCCGAAGTTAGAAATCAAGCAAATTTTGGAGGAAATGAGTTTTCAACAGGTGGTAGCTCACCGTTCGATGATATTTTCCGCCAACTAAGTGGTGCTGCTAATCAAGCAAACCAAGCGCAAAGAAATCAAGCACAAGTGCAAACCCAAACTGGAAATGGTGGCAATGGTTTACTAGATGAATTTGGTACCAATTTAACAGATATGGCAAAAAACAATCAATTAGATCCAGTCATTGGTCGGGATAAAGAAATTAAACGTGTCATCGAAATATTGAATCGTCGTAATAAAAATAATCCTGTGCTAATTGGTGAACCAGGTGTTGGTAAAACTGCCGTTGTTGAAGGTCTTGCGAATGCCATCAATTTAGGAGAAGTACCTACTAAATTACTAAACAAAGAAGTCATTTTACTTGATGTAGCTTCTCTTGTTTCTGGTACTGGTATCCGTGGTCAATTTGAAGAACGAATGAAACAATTAATCAAAGAATTACAAGATCGTAAAAATACAATTTTGTTTATTGATGAAGTGCACACTATTGTTGGTGCAGGATCTGCGGAAGGTTCAATGGATGCTGGAAATATTTTAAAACCAGCGCTTGCACGAGGTGATCTACAAATGATTGGTGCAACTACGCTTAAAGAATATCGCACCATTGAAAAAGATGCAGCACTTGAACGTCGCTTCCAACCAGTGACTGTAAATGAACCAACTACTGATGAAACTTTAATTATTTTAAATGGTTTAAAGGATAAATATGAAGAATTCCATGAGGTTGTATACTCTCCAGAAGCTTTAAAAGCAGCCGTAGAACTAAGTACACGCTATATTCAAGATCGTCATTTGCCTGACAAAGCAATCGATTTAATGGATGAAGTTGGTTCTAAATATAATCTTGCTATCGAAAAACTAGATGAAAATACGATAAGCGAACGTGTTGCACGTCTAGAAGCAGAAAAAAATCAAGCTCTTCAAATGGAAGACTACGAAAAAGCAGCAAAAGTTCGTGATGAAATTTCTCGCTTAGAAGAAAATAAAACAAATAACAATTTCTCCGAGCGCCCTGTAATTCAAGCATCCGATATCCAAGCAATTATTGAAGAAAAAACAGGAATTCCAGTCGGTCGTTTACAAGAAAATGAACAATCAAAAATGAAAAACTTAGAAAGCAACCTATCTGGAAAAGTAATTGGACAAGCGGATGCCGTGAAAAAAGTAGCAAAAGCTATTCGTCGTAGCCGTGTTGGCTTAAAGGCAAAAAATCGTCCAATTGGTTCATTTCTTTTCGTTGGACCTACCGGAGTCGGAAAAACAGAATTGGGCCGGACACTTGCACGTGAATTATTCGGTACGAGTGAAGCAATGATTCGTTTAGATATGAGTGAATTCATGGAAAAACACAGCGTTTCTAAATTAATCGGTTCTCCTCCAGGCTATGTTGGTCATGAAGAAGCAGGACAATTAACCGAAAAAGTTCGTCGTAATCCGTACAGTATTATTCTATTAGACGAAATTGAAAAAGCCCATCCAGACGTACAACATATGTTTTTACAAATTTTAGAAGATGGTCGTTTAACTGACTCTCAAGGTCGCACAGTTAGTTTTAAAGATACTGTCATCATTATGACAAGTAATGCCGGAACCACTGACACAGAAGCTTCTGTCGGCTTTAACACAACAACTGATGCTAAACTTGAAAAAGGTTCGGACATTCTTGCAAAATTAGGTGCTTACTTTAAACCAGAATTTCTAAATCGTCTAGATAGTGTCATCGAATTTAAATCACTCGAAAAAGCTGATTTAGTACAAATCATCGACTTAATGCTTGTTGATTTAAATACAATGCTTGCAACAGAAGATGTGGCTATCGATGTTTCCCAAGAAGTAAAAGAACATTTAATTGAACTTGGTTATGATCCTAAATTTGGTGCTAGACCTCTTCGCCGGACAATCCAAGAACATTTAGAAGATGTAATTGCAGACAAATTAATCGACCAACCAGAAGCAAAAAAACTTAGCGCAACGCTTGATGATGCTAAAAATATTGTAATAAGCGAACAAGCTACTGTATAATGCAAGCTTAAAATAGAAACGAAAACAGCAAGAAAAAAAGCAAGAATCTTGTCTATTCCATTTTCCGAAATGGTTCTATACAATGATTCTTGCTTTTTTATGTTTATTTTAATTTTGATATGTTTTCCAATGTTTTTTTAATGCCAATGCTTCATGATTTTTTATGAATAAATCTTTTCCATCACAATATCCTTCAATATCAGTTGCGTATTTTTGAGCAAGGGCCTTTTTTAATTCTGCATATTCATTAGCAATCTCTTTATTTTCTCTTAAATAATCTCTAAAAGAAAGATGGCGTTGTATTTCTGATATACTATCAAATTGATATGCGTGGATTTGATGTGTTCGAGAATCTCCGCCTTTTCTCATATATCTCCTGCCAGGAAGACCAAACTCTCCCATGTATTCATACCCGATTTTTTCAAATTCTGTTCTTGCATTATCTAATTTGGCTAGGTCATTTACAACCAATAGTATATCAATTATTGGTTTGGCACTTAAATTTTCTACGGAAGTACTTCCAATATGAGCAATTAGCACTTCATTTTTTTCAATAATTTCTCTAATAATGCTCTTTTCTTCTTCAAAAAGCGTTTTCCAGTCACTTTGATAGTCAACTATTTCTACTTTCATTAGACGTCTCCCCTCTCTCCTACTTTTGTAATAGAATTTCTTTTCATTTTACTCTAAATTCTCCATAAAGAAAATGGCTCAAAAAAAAGTAATTAAACAACTTTATTATCAAAAATTACACTATTCACTGATTTTAGCAGGTTTCTAGTGCCAATAAATATTGTTTTTTATCAATATCAGTTCCATTATATCCGCCAAGTTCCCCGTTACTTTTTACACACCGATGGCAAGGAATGATAATCGGAATTGGATTGGCGCGATTTGCTTGCCCTACTGCTTGAACCGCTTTAGGACTCCCAGCGGAAATGGCAATATCTTTATAACTCACCACTTCTCCATATGGTACCTCACTTAAGGATTGCCACACTCGTTTTTGAAAGGGTGTCCCAACAAGTATTAACGGTAAATCGAACTGCTTTAATGCACCGTCAAAATAAGCTTCTAACTGCATCACTAAATTCGTATAGATTGCTTGCTCGGTTTGTCCTCCAGCAACTATCTCCCAATTAGACGGTTCATCGTATGAAATGCTTTTTATTCCTTCTGATTGTATATTAATATATAAAGTTCCTACTGGTGAAGCCATTGTTTGTTTTAGCATAAAATAGTCATACCTCCCGTTCATTTTTATTTCTATAACGATAGCATGCCTTAAAAAAATCCGCAAACAAGTGTCATCATTCATTAATATTTGAGATATTTTGTTATCCAACTGTTGGTTAATCGTTACAGAATTTAGGGAAAACAAAAACAGGTAAGTTCAACATAGAAAGGATTGTTCGTTATGGTAAGCACCGCACAAAAACGGGAAAGCTATTTTGATAATGCCAAATTCATTTTGATTTTTTTAGTGGTTTTTGGCCATTTTCTTCAAACATTTATTGCAGAATATGCTAGTGTTCGTGTTTTATATATTTATATTTACACTTTTCATATGCCTGCCTTTATTCTTATATCTGGCTTTTTCGCCAAAAGTTTTGGTAAGCCCGGTTACTTGAAAAAAATGATGAAAAAGCTAATTTTACCTTATGCTTTTTTTCAATTGATTTATAGTATTTTCTATTATTTTTTACTAAATAAAGATAACCTATCTATTACTTTTTTAGATCCTGAATGGTCTCTTTGGTTTTTGCTTAGTTTATTTTTTTGGAATTTAATGTTGCTTGTTTTTGCTAGAATGAAACCATGGAAATCGGTCTCATTAGCTTTATTTATTGGACTAGCAGCGGGATATTTTGATGTCATTGGTGGATATCTTAGTTTATCCCGGACACTTGTTTTCTTCCCATTCTTTTTAGTAGGCTTTTTTTTAACAAAAGAACATTTTTACTTTCTTAAAACACATTTTGTTACTATTATGAGCGGGATTTTCATTATATTATTACTTATTTTTATTGCTTTAAATCCCAGTTTAAATGATAAATGGTTTTTAGGTTCTAAGCCTTATGCAAATTTTGTTGAAGTAAAATCTTTAGGACTGTTTATCCGCTTTTTAGTTTACTTCATAAGTTTTTGCTCCATCGCTGCTTTTTTTAGTTTAGTTCCAAAGAAAAAGCTATTTTTCACTAAATGGGGTAAAAATACGCTTTATGTTTATTTACTTCACGGTTTCTTTATTAAATTCTTTCGTGAAGGAGGTCAAATAGAGTTCCGACATAGTCCGTCTACTTTTTTCTTATTATTTGCTTCCACTTTTGCTTTAACTATTTTACTATCCAGTCGACTAGTCAAAACATTTGTTCAGCCAATAATTGAACTTCGAACTTCTATGCTACATGATGTGTTTAGTAGACTTACAAAGCGGGAAAGTTATTAAAGATATAGAAAGAAAAAAGGAGGCTTTATTATGGAATCGAGAAAACCAGAAATTATTATTGGATTGATTGGCTCTATTATTGGTATTTTTGTTGGATTTTGGATTATTAATTATGGAGATAATGTAACAGATTATATTCAAACTTTTACTTATTTGCCCGGTAATATAGGTGATGAATTAGCAAATCTTGGGTGGATTACCTTAATTGCATCTGTTGTTGCGCTAATTGCTTCATTGCTAATTAAATCAGCGCCGCGTGGTTGGGGAGTTATCTTAGTTATTATTGGAATTGTATTATTCTTTATTATCGGTACAGCATGGGTAGTATCTGGTATTTTAATTACTTTAACTGGTTTAATGGGCATTTTCAGACAACCAACACCTAAATCAAAATATTAAAGATAAATCCCTGATCTCATTGGTCAGGGATTTTTTCATGCAAAAAACCTCTCTGCTGCGAACGGCAGAAAGGTTTTTTTATTAACCAGTAATTATCTTCTCTTTCGGTAAACGAATAGCATTTTTAGGTTGATTTTTATTTCTTAAACTTAGCATTGAATACATAATTCCAACCCGACCGATAAACATTAATATTATGATAATTATTTTCCCTGGTGTTGATAAATCTGGCGTTAATCCAACTGATAAGCCACTAGTACCAAAAGCCGAAAATACTTCAAATATCACAGCACTTAGTGGCGCTTGCTCTGTTTGCATTAAAATAACCATTGCCGAGATACATAGGAAGCCTGCAACAAGTGTTACTGCAAGCGACTTTCTCACGTCTTCTTGATGCAATTCACGCCCAAAAATATAAACATGCTTGCGACCGCGAATCACTGAATAAATAAATAAAATCGTAATAGCGAAAGTCGTCGTTCGTATCCCGCCCCCGACAGAACTTGGTGAAGCACCGATGAACATCAAGAAAGATACGAGTAGCAAAGTGGAGACGGAGAGCGCCCCATTGTCAATCGTTTGTAATCCGGCACTTCGAGAAGTCGCAGATAAAAACATGGAATTAAAGAAGCCAAAGTCCCAAGTCTTCCCACTAAAGAAATGATTGTACTCAAATAGCCAAATTAATAAACCTCCAGCAATTAGTAACACAAAATAAGTCAATGTCGTTACTTTTACAAATAAAGAAAAGCGGAATGGAATTAATGTATTTTTTTCAAATAAAAATTTTCGAGTTTCCAGTAATACCGGAAAACCAATCGCTCCGGCAATAATGAGTAAAATAGAGACAAATTGTACAAAATAATCATTCGCAAATGGAATCAGTGATTTCCCAGTAATATCAACTCCGGCATTTGTTACTAGCGAAACCGAGTTATACAATCCTTGGAACATCGCATCACCAACATTAGGATAAAGTGGAACAAAATAAATCCCCAAAATAAGTGCACCTATTAACTCAATCCCAAAAATAAGCATTAGAATTTCTCGTAACATCCTTACCATACCGCTCATTGTAAATTGATTAGTATCTGTCATAATAAGCTGTCTTTGTTTTAACCCAATACGTCTTTTTAAGATTAAATAAAAGAAAGTACTAATCATCATCACACCGAGTCCGCCAATTTGGAAAATCGCCATTAAGACCCATATTCCGGCTGTACTGTAAGTTTGACTAACATCCACTGTTGCAAGACCCGTTACACTAACAGAACTTGCCGCCGTGAAAAGCGTATCAATAAATGACACTTTAACCCCTTTTTGTAGCGTAAACGGCATGCTAAGAACAATGGTTGAAATTGTAACAGCAAAAAAGTAATATGTGATAATGACTTGAACTGGTGTCATACGTGCTAACACAAGCTTTAATCTTCTACGCAATTTTACTTCTTGATCATATTCAAATTCTTTTGTTTTGTTTCTCTTTTTTTCTCGCAATGATATAACCACCCAAACCTATTATTATCATAACCGACCAAAATGTCAGCTTCCAAACAGCTGAATCTGGAAAATCTTCTGGAATGATGGCAACTGAAGGATGTGCAAGTGTTAAAACTGCCATTTTCACCCCTACCCAACCAACAATTAAAAATGCGGCTGTTTCTAAGGTAGGATAGCGTTCTAATAATTTTACTACTTGGGTAGCTGCAAAACGAATAACAACTAACCCAGCAATTCCCCCAAGGAACATAACAATAAATTGCCCACCATTCATTCCACCTATTTCAAAGTTGCCCAAATCTGGTAAAGTAACGACTAACGCAGCTGCCGCTAACATCGAATCTAGCGCAAATGCAATATCTGTTAACTCCACTCGGGCTACTACACCCCAAAAAGAAGTAGATTTTGCACTCGCCACTTCTTTGACATCCTCTTGCTTACCTTTTTTCAGTTTCCACATATGTTTAATTGCTAAATACAACAAATAAATGGCGCCAATGGCTTGAATTTCCCATATTTTTACTAAAAATGAAATTAAAAAAAGTGCAATAAACCGGAAAACAAATGCACCAACTAGCCCATAAAATAATGCTTTTCGTTGTTTTTCATGTGGTAAACCTTTAACTATTACAGCCATCACTACAGCATTGTCTGCTGAAAGAATTCCTTCTAAAATAACTAACACAAGGAATACTAAGGCATATTCACCCCAAATAGAAACATCCATCTTTCCTCCACCATCCTTCTACTCTATCATAAAAATGTGTTTTCGGCACCTTGTTGTATGTAAAACCAGAAGTACAAAAATGCACTTCTGGTTTTTTATTATTTAGTTAGTGGTTTCTGTCTTTTTCTTACTACGATATGATACAAACCAGCCCCATATAATAATTAGAATCATTACACCCCAGAAAATAAGTTTCCAAAGCGTTGACTCAGGGAAGCTATGTGGAATAACACCAAGACTTGGATGAGCTAATGTGTAAATAACTAGCTTCACTCCTACCCAACCAACTATTAAAAATGCGGCAGTTTCTAGACTTGGATAATTTTTCAGTAATTTTACAAATTGTGTTGCTGCAAAACGAATAATAATCAATCCAACTAATCCGCCTAAGAACATAATCGCAAATTGTCCTGTGTCAATCCCGCCAATATGTCCCCAACCAGTTTCTGGAAGTGTAATTGCAAGTGCCACAGCGGCAAGCATGGAATCAATCGCAAATGCAATATCCGCAATTTCTACTTTTAAAACGGTCATCCAAAAACCAGAACCTGCTTTTTCTTTCTTTGTTTTTTCGCCATCTTTTCCTTTTGCATGTTTCCAAATATGACTAATCGCAATATATAGTAAATATGCGGCACCTAGGGCTTGGACTTGCCAAACGTTTGCCAAAAAGGAAATAAGGAATAGTGCCCCAAACCGGAAGACAAATGCCCCCATAAGTCCATAAAATAATGCTTTTTTCTGTTGTTTGTCTGGGAGATGCTTTACCATAACTGCCATAACTACGGCGTTATCTGCTGCAAGAATCCCCTCTAAACCGATTAGGACAAGTAAAACCCAACCGTATTCTAAAATCATCGCTGTATCCACTAAATCTTCTCCTCCTTTGTTCTATAATAAATGTCAAAGATCCCCTAATTTAAAGAAACAAAAAAGCGAGACCTGCCCGTAAAGGCAAAGGTCTCGCTAACATTTAAAATTAAATGTGATAAAACCGATGATATCTCTACCATGTAATGACGACTTTATCCTGATTAAAAAGCTAATCAGCGCTACTCCCCTCTGACATTTGTCAAAGAACGATATATGATTACCTAGAGAATAATACCATAATGTAGAAGCACTCGTCAACTATATTTTCTCACAATCTTTTTAAACGGCTAAATCTTTCGTTTTTGTGCTACTAGCGATTTTTATATTGTAAATTGTGAAAAGTGTCACACCAAGAATACAAGTAAGAATTTCGGTTGCAGTTAATGACCAAATAACACCAACTAAGCCAAAATAGTGCTGTCCTAACATAATTACAGGAATAAAAATAATTCCTTGTGAAACAGACATAATTGTTGCCGGAATCCCTTTTCCAATTGCTTGAAATGTACTAGTAAAGAGACCAGTAAACCCGCTAAATAGTGAGGAAATTAGCATTGCAACCATGATGTGCACACCAAGCATGATGACACTTGGACTTTCACTAAATAAATGCATCACTTGAAAACGGAATAAAAATACTAGACTTGAAATAACCAAGACAATAAGTCCAATACTTATTGCGGTAAAGCGAATGGCCTTTTCAAACCTTGCAATATTACCCGAACTATAATTATAAGCTAAAAGTGGAATAATCCCCATGTAAAGACCCATACAAATAAATTCAGGTAATTGTACGACGCGAAGTGCTACCCCAAAACCAGCAACAACTCCTTCTCCGTAACCAATCGAATAATAGTTTAAAACTAAGGTAGTTACAATTAAGAATAACGATAAAAGTAGTTCAGAAATGCCAATTTTAAATACATTGCTAATAATCTCTTTAGTAACCCGAAACCATTTAACATGAATTGATAAATAAGCGCTTTTTTTCTCTAAGTACCAAGCGTAGTAAACAAGAGAAACGGCACTTGCTAAGCCAACCGAAACCGCAGCACCAACCACATTAAAATCAAAATACAAAATCAATAGCGGATCAAAAATCAAATTAACGATAGTGCTAATAAACATTCCATTCATCGAAATTTTCGAAGCACCTTCCGCACGAACCACCTGCTCTAGCGCAAAATTGGCAATAATAAACGGACTACAAATTAATAGTGCTAACGTATAATTTTTGGTGTGTAAAAAGCTTGCTGCATCTGCTCCAAGAAAGTGAGTTACTGGATTAATCATTAATCCCAAGATGATTGCACAAAGTATTCCTAACGCTAAACTACCATAGAGTACAAACGCCGAAACCGCTCTAGCCTTGCTGTTTTCTTTTTTACCAAGTAAGCGAGAAATGTAAGTTCCGCCACCAACACCAAACATATTTCCAATTGCCATTAAAATCGTAAACATCGGAAGTCCAAGTGTTACCGCAGTTAGCATTGAGGTGTCGTGAAGCATGCCAATAAAAAAGGCATTAATTATATTATAGATAACACCGACTGACATCCCAAGCATCATCGGGATGGATAAATGTGCGATTGCTTTTGGGATGCTCGCTTTTGTTAAATAAAATTCATCTGTTTGTTTCATGTTATTTCCTCCTGTTAAATTAGTTAGAATTCTAACTATATAGTTAAATTTTTTCAATCTGAATTATCATCAATTTTGCTAAGTAGTGCGATTAGCGTTTTATATTCCTCGGCTGATAATATTTTTTTTGCCTTATCATCTTCCCGCGGAAAGAATGCATTAAATTCATCTACAATCTCCTTCCCTTCTTTTGTTAATATCACGACTTTTTCTCGGCCATCGCGGAGGCTTGACTTACGCGTGATTAGCTTCTTTTTTTCCAAGCCTTGAATCAAACTAGTAATACTCGCGCCACGTGTTTGGAAGATTTTTTGAAGATCTTTTTGGATAATTTCATTCGCATCATTATCATTTAAAAATCCAAGTACTCTAGCCTGTTGTGCTGTTAATCCAAATTGAGCCACTTTGGCATCCATTTTGCGCTTTGATTTAATCATTATCGAGCGAATAAGTGTATCCATCGTCTTCTCTCTTCTCATACAGCTGCCTCCTTATTAATTAGAATTCTAACTAATTATAGCGCGATTTTTAAAATTGTCAAGCAAAAAAACAACCTATTTGCTAAAAACAAATAGGTTGCGACTTTTATAGTAAAGAAGTTAATTCAATATCTGGATTTTTATCATTAAACCAATTGATTGCAAACTCATTCTCAAATAAGAATAATGGTTGGTCGAAGCGATCTTTCACTAGCATACTTCTTGCAGTGGAAAGTTTTTCATCCGCATCTTCTTCTTTTACCCAACGAGCAATTTTCTTCCCGATTGGCTCCATCCGAATTTCCGAATTATACTCCCCGCGCATCCGATGTTCGAATACTTCAAATTGCAACTGACCAACAGCTCCAATAATGTACTCTTCCGTACGCCAAGTTTTGAACAACTGTATGGCGCCCTCTTGAACGAGTTGTTCAACACCTTTATGAAAATGTTTTTGTTTCATGACATTTTTTGCATAAACACGCATAAATAATTCTGGTGTAAATTGTGGTAGTTTCTCAAATTCTAATTTTTTGCTACCATTCGTAATAGTATCACCGATTTGATAATTTCCTGTATCATACAAACCAATAATATCACCAGCCACAGCCCGATTAACAGTTTCCCGATCATCTGCCATAAACTGAGTAGAGTTAGCTAGCTTAATATTTTTTCCAGTTCGAGTTAACGTCACATTCATCCCACGCTCAAATTCCCCAGAACAAATCCGAATAAAAGCGATACGATCACGGTGAGCTGGATTCATATTTGCTTGAATTTTAAAGATAAAACCTGAAAACTTCGGATTATCCGCTTCAATAATACCCTCGTTTGATTCATGGCTTGATGGGGATGGGGCAAAGTCAACAAAAGTCCGTAAGAATGTTTCTACTCCAAAATTAGTAAGCGCACTTCCAAA
The DNA here is from genome assembly GCF_014322845.1 of Listeria immobilis. Taxonomy (NCBI): domain Bacteria; kingdom Bacillati; phylum Bacillota; class Bacilli; order Caryophanales; family Listeriaceae; genus Listeria; species Listeria immobilis. The sequence goes on from NZ_JAASUA010000006.1 coordinate 79,045, forward strand.
AAACACTGGCGTTTGCTCTCCTGAAATAATTCGTTCACGGCTAAAATCGTTACCCGCTTCATCTAGTAGCATAATCTCTTCCAAAGCTTGATCATAGTAAAGGGAACTCTGAATAGCATGCGGTTCTTTCAAATCACCGTCTTCCCCAAGTGGCAAGAAACGCTCCTCTTCTTCTGAACGATATTGCTCAATCACCTGGTGATAGCGGTCATACAGCCCAGCAAGCTCTTTCCCCATACCAATCGGCCAGTTCATTGGATATGATTCAATTCCAAGAACTTCTTCTAACTCCGCAAGTAATTCCAGTGGCATTTTCCCTTGACGGTCCATTTTATTAATAAAAGTAAAAATCGGAATTCCACGCATTCGACAAACTTTAAATAGTTTTAGTGTTTGTGCTTCAATACCTTTCGCCGCATCAATTACCATTACTGCGCTGTCAACTGCCATTAAAGTCCGGTACGTATCTTCACTAAAGTCAGAGTGACCTGGTGTATCTAAAATATTAATTCTTGATCCTTTATAATCAAATTGCATCACAGAACTCGTTACGGAGATTCCACGTTGTTTTTCAATTTCCATCCAATCACTTGTCGCAAATTTTCCAGATTTCTTTCCCTTTACTGTCCCTGCTGAACGGATAACGCCACCAAATAGCAATAATTGCTCTGTAATGGTCGTTTTTCCAGCATCCGGGTGAGAAATAATCGCAAATGTTTTGCGTGAAGCAACTTCTTTTTGCAAATCTTGACTCATTGTTATTTTCCTCCTAGATTCATTCACATTTCATAAGTATAGCATAATTAGGAGTATTTCGGCTGTTTTTTTATCCAAAAATTATTTTGTTTGTCGTTTCATTAGAATCACTGATAATATACCAAAAATGAGTGCAAACCCTACTAAAATAAGCAAACTTAGCGCCATTGCTACATTATTATCCCCCCAATAAATTGTCACACCAATCATTTCTTTCGTCGTTTTGAGAGCTTCCGCATTACCTGAAAAAACTTGTTGCAATGGCTCTTTCGTCATAATTTCACGAATAGCCGATGCTCCGTATGTAAACGGGAAACACTTCATAATTGTTTGTACAGTATCTGGAAGTGAACCAATTGGCAAATAAATCCCAGCGATAAAACCAATAACTGTACCTACAATAGTAGAAACAGAACTAAACGCGCTCGCTTTTTTTACCAAACTAGTGATAAAAAACATTATACTGCTACAACAAAGCACATTAATCAACATAATACCAATTAAACTCAGCCAACTATCCAGTGGTAAAATTGCTCCACCTGTCAACCAAATATACATTTCTCCAACAAATAAAGTCACTAACGAAAGCAAAAAAGAAGCAATCAGCCCACTAGCAATATAGCTTAAAACAATTCGCCATCTTGATGCAGGAGAAATCGCAAAACTTCGAGCGATACTTAATTCTTCATCGTGAACTTTCAAAGAAAACACGGCTAACGATACAGTCACAGGCGTAATCGATAAAATCCCAGCAATTACCCAAGAATTAACTAATTCTGCAACTCCTATCGTTTTCTCGGATGCTTCTTTAAACATTTGTTCCATATTGTTTCCTAAAAAAATCGCATATAAGCCAATAATAATTAAAATCGTCAGTAACGACATAAAAACAGAAGTTCGATCACGAAAATATAGTTTTAAATTTCGACTAATCATTAGAATCCTCCTTAATCATCGAAATAAAAGCATCATCTAAATTCCCTTTAATCACCTCAAAAGAGCTATACAAGCCAGCTGTTCGGTTTAATAGTTCCAAAATTCCGACTTTTCCTTCTGTAATATCTACCTGCATAGTTCCTTTTGATAACTGAAATGGCAAATTGGCTTTTTCAATAATTGGCTGAAGTCCCGCTACATTAGCCTCATAAAAGAAAATTTTATCCATGGAAAAACGATTTCTAATATTAGCTGGTGTCCCTTGTGCAATGATTTTCCCTTTATTAATAACAGCCAACTGGTCGGCATCGCTTGCTTCTTCTAAATAATGAGTTGTCAAGAAAACAGTTATTCCAAATTGTTCCCGTAAATAATCAATAATCTTCCAGACACTCACTCTTGTTTTCGGATCAAGACCAGTTATTGGTTCATCCAGTAGTAAAATTTCTGGATCATGCATAATCGCCCTAGCAATTTCCGCCCGCCGTTTTTGTCCACCAGATAATTTTCCAAAACGACGATTTAAAATATCCTCAATCCCCATAATCGCAGAAACTAACTTAAGTCGTTCGGAAATTTCCACTTGAGTCTTTCCATATAAACTTGCTCTATTATACAAATTTTCTTTAACAGTCAATAAATCATCCAAAACATTCTCCTGAAAAACAACCCCTAATTTTTGCCGGAAAGCAGTTCTATTTTTTGCAGTTAATTTTTCACCATCAATAAAAATGGCTCCCGATGTTGGTTCACTTTCGGTACAAATCATACTAATCGTTGTTGATTTACCCGCACCATTTTCACCAAGAAAGGCGAATAACTCTCCTTTTTCAACTTCCAAATCAATTCCTTTTACTGCTGCCACTTTTCCATAATTTTTAACGACATTTACTAGTTTTATCATTATTTCTCCTTTTCTCGCATTGCTGCTAGTTTTTGATTGATTTCATTGCTTACTTTCACTGCTTGCATATGGAAAAAAAGATACATAATAAAAAAGGTAATGCAAACAGATCCGAAAATAATCAGAAATCCATTAATTGAATCATACCAATTAAGCATCCAGCCAATTCCTAAAATCGCTGCTTCAATAAAAAGAAAGAAAATAATTATGCGAAAACGGAAAGTTTCTTTTACTTTCTTTGATTCTTTAAAAAGTAGTTCATCCACAACAACCACGATAATACTAAAAAGAATTAATACAAAAATGTCTTGAATTGGTACCCCATCCATTTTAGCCAGAAAAGTATAAGAAAAAATTGTTGTTAAAATAGAGCCTGTAAAAATAATACTAAAAGTTTGGACAAGTTGTACGACTTTTCCACTCATTTCTTTTTCCCTCCAATCTGCAATTTTTGTTTTAACACTTTCGCATATTGCCTAGAAATAATGACTTTTTCATTGTTTAACAAGCGCGCTTCCAATCGGCCATTAAACCCAGGGGCAACTTTTTCAATCCATTTAATATTTAAAATCATTGACTTGGAACATCTAAAAAAAGAGCTTTCCTTAAATCGTTCTTCTAATTCATACAATTTCCAATTGGTTTCATAAACCTCTGTTTCAGTGTAAACAAAAATTTTATTTTCGACAGCTTCAAAATATAAAATAACATTCGGTTCGAGCAAGTAGGTTTCCGCATCTTTTTTCACAGAAATTTTTTCTTTTAAATTGGAAACAATATTAGTTACCTTATCGACATCATTTGGGTGGCAATGTATATCCACTTCGCCAACCGTCCTGCTATTATCCTGTTTCACCCGAAATTCCATCTGGCCACCGCCTCTCTATTTCATTATAAATAGTCTTATAAAAACTACAAGCTAATATTAGTAACCTGCATTTTATCCTCCTTAAGATGCAAAAAAACTCGGTATAATGTTGCTACCGAGTTTTTCTATCTATTATTTTACATTTGCAACCAATGCTGCAACTTTGTCCTCAAAATCTTCTGGTTTCATTTTTGAAGGAAAGCGTTCGACTACATTCCCATTTTCGTCAATTAGAAATTTAGCAAAATTCCATTCTATTTTCTTTCCACCAGTTTGCTCTGTTAAATATTTATAAAGTGGTGTTGCGTCTTTGCCTTTAACCTTAATTTTAGAAAACATTTGGAATGTCACTCCATAATTCATTTGGCAAAATTCCAAAATTGCTTCGTCACTACCTGGATCTTGGTGTAAAAATTGATTGCACGGAAATCCAAGAATCTCAAAATGATCCCCGCCAAGTTTTTTGTACATTGCTTCAAGACCTTCTAACTGAGGTGTTAAACCACATTTACTGGCTGTATTAACGATTAATAATACTTTTCCTTTATAATCACTTAGCGGTATATCTTTGCCATTCATTGCTTTTTCAGAAAAATCGTGAACATTCATGATTTGTTCCTCCTATTTTAATATATTCGAAAATAAATATGCATAGACTAATTTTTCTGTATGGTAAAGTGAATCGCGATGAGTTCGTTCGTATGCGTGACTTGCATCAACACCTGGGCCGATTAGACCATGTACAATATCATTTCCAGCATGGATTGCAGCACTTGCATCAGAAGCATAATACGGGTAAATATCTACTTTATAATTAATGTTATTTTTTTCAGCAAGTTCCACTAAATGTTTACGTAATCCTAAATGATATGGACCACTACCATCTTTGGCACAAATGGATACTGTATACTCATCAGATGTTTGTCCGTCTCCTAGCGCCCCCATATCTACAGCCAAATATTCCACCGTTTCTTCTGGAATGTTAGAGTTTCCACCATAACCAATTTCTTCATTATTGGAAATTAAAAAATGGGTTGTGTGCGGTAATTCCAATTGATTATCATTGATAAAATCAATTACTTGTAATAAAATCGCGACACTTGCTTTATCATCTAAATGGCGAGATTTAATATATTCATCATTAATTATTTGTGTTCTTGGATCAAAGGAAACAAAATCTCCCACTTCTATCCCTAGTGCACGAACACTTTCTGCATCCGAAACTCGCATATCTAAACGAACTTCCATATTTTTTTCATTACGCTCTGCTGTTCCTGCATCTTTATATACATGAACAGAGGTTTGATGCATTAGAATCGTTCCACTATATACATCGCCATTACTTGTTTCAATCGTACAATATTCTCCTTCAATCGCATTAAAACGGTATCCACCAATTAAACTTAAAAGCAAGCGACCATCTGCTTTAATTTCTTTCACCATGGCACCAAGCGTATCGACATGAGCAGTTAACATCCGCTGTTTTGTATCATCTTTACCAGCAAGAGTGACAATTAAACCACCCTTATTATTTAATTTATATGGGATTTTGGAGGCAGCTAAGTCCTTCGCAATCGTTTCAATAATGTTCCCAGTATTTCCAGTTGGACTTGGGATAGATGTTAATTTAGTAATTCTTTCCATTGTTTTGTTTGTATTTGGTTCGTAAGTCAAAAAAATTCCTCCTTTAGTTCGCTTTTCTCTACTATATTATAGCGCTTATCCGAATAAATCGCATTTCTAATGACCAACTTTTTTCCCACTTTCCTTCTTTTCTATGCTATAATTCGGTAGATGAAAAGGGAGGGAATTTTTTGGAACAAACAAAAGTGAAAGCCGTTACCATCGCCGTATTTGTAGCCACATTTATGGCAGCTATTGAGGGTACCATCGTAAGTACTGCGATGCCAACGATTGTAAGTCAGTTGGACGGTATAGAGTTAATGAACTGGATTTTTTCTGTTTATTTACTAACATCAGCAGTGACAGTTCCGATTTATGGAAAACTATCTGATCTGTATGGACGAAAAAATATTTTTGTGATTGCGACAATTATTTTTATTATTGGTTCATCACTTTGTGGATTTGCACAAAATATGGAACAATTAATTATTTTTCGCGCAATTCAAGGTATTGGTGCAGGCGGGATCTTACCTTCGACTATGACGATTATTGCCGATGTCTACCCATTTGAAAAACGAGCAAAAGTACTTGGATTTATGGGTTCTGCATGGGGAATCGCTGGCGTATTTGGACCGTTAGTAGGTGGGTTTTTAGTAGATCAACTTTCTTGGCACTGGATATTCTTTATTAATGTACCAATCGGACTTTTAACTATTTTACTCATTTTACTTTACTTACGTGAAAATGTGGAGCATGTGAAGCTACCCATTGATTTTCTTGGCGCTTCGTTATTTACAGTTGCGTTACTTGGATTGTTATTTGCCCTTCAACGAGCAGGCGAATCGCTCAACTGGACAGAACCACTCGTTGTTATATTGTTTGTCATTTCTATAGGATTATTTATTGCTTTTTATTTTGTGGAAAAAAGGGCTCAAGATCCAATTATGCCATTTGTTTTATTTAAGAATCCCGTTGTTTTAATCGGTAATTTAATTGGCTTTTTAATTAGCGCCTTTTTAATTGGAATCAATGTTTATATTCCTATGTGGGCACAAGGAATGCTTGGACACGGTGCGACCATCGCTGGATTTATGTTAGCACCACTTTCTGTCACCTGGATTATTGGCTCTTTCATAGGTGGAAAATTATTAATGACCCTAGGAAACCGCCATACTGTTGGACTTGGGGTTATAATTACTGCCATGAGTGGATTAATTCTTGCTTTATTCCCAGCTAGTACAAATGATATTTTCTTCTATTTAAATAGTGCCTTTATGGGATTTGGCTTTGGAATTATCTTTACTACCACTACAGTGACAGTTCAAGATGCTGTACCGAGGTTTCAAACAGGTATTGCGACCGCCTCCAATACGCTTTTTAGAACAGTTGGTCAAACAATTGGTGTAGCAGTCTTTGGTACCATTTTCAACTCTGTACTAACTAGTCAATTCCGTGAAGTTGCTGGAAGTGAAGTAAACCGTGACAATTTAAACCAATTAATCAGTCCACAAACTTCTGGAAATGTCAGTGCCGATCTTGTTGAACCACTTCGAGACATTCTATATAGTGGACTTCATATGGTTTTCTGGGTAATGTTTGCTTGTTGTATTGTTAGCTATATTTTACATTTCATCTTACCTAAAAAACATATTTCGGGTTAAAATTAAAAACAGGGTTGGCGCTACGTGTGCGCCAACCCTGTTTTCTTATTTCACTTTATAAATCCAGTTTTCAGGTGCTTCAATATCCCCAAATTGAATTCCGTATAATTCATCAAATAATTGTTTTGTTACTGGTCCTACTTCTGTTTCACTATAAAAAACGTGGAAGTCATCTTTTGTTTGAATTCCTCCAATAGGCGTAATAACAGCTGCAGTCCCGCAAGCCCCGGCTTCTTTAAATTCATCTAGCTTATCAATAAATACATCGCCTTCTTCTACTTCAAGCCCTAAACGATGCTCTGCTAGATAAAGCAATGAATATTTTGTAATACTTGGCAAAATGGATGGAGAATATGGTGTAATAAATTTATTGTCTTTTGTAATTCCAAAGAAATTCGCAGCTCCAACCTCTTCAATTTTTGTATGTGTAGCTGGATCTAGGTAAATACAATCACCAAAATTACGAGTTTGTGCATTTTTCCCTGGTAACAAACTAGCAGCATAGTTACCACCTACTTTTGCTGCACCAGTACCATTTGGAGCCGCACGATCATAATCCGAAACGATAAAGTTCGTTGGCGCCATTCCTCCTTTAAAATAAGGTCCTACTGGCGAACAAAAAACAGAGAAAATATATTCTGGTGCAGCATGTACACCAATATTATCACCAACACCGATAACAAATGGACGTAAATAAAGCGTTGCACCTGAACCATATGGAGGTACAAATTCTTCATTTGCTCGAACAACTTGCATACAAGCATCAATAAATTTTTCAGTTGGAATATGCGGCATTAATAAACGCTCACAACTTTTTTGAATTCGAGCAGCATTACGGTCTGGGCGGAAAAGATTAATCGAACCGTCCTTACAGCGGTATGCTTTTAAGCCTTCAAAGCACTGTTGGCCATAATGAAGTGCTGTAGATCCCTCACTAATATGTAGCGTGTTATCTTCTGTAAGTGAACCTTCATCCCATTCCCCGTCTTTCCAATAAGAAATGTAACGTTTATCCGTTTTAATATAACTAAATCCTAAATTGCTCCAGTCAATATCTTTACTCATTCAAAATCCCCACTTTCTATCATAAAAACTGAATTATTGTACGTTCCAGTATAGCACATTACATAGCAATATTGCAGTGAAGTAAGGACAAAAGAAAAGTTTTTTTCTATAAATAGGCAAAATGTTCTTTCTTTTTATTAGTTTCATGCTAAAATAGAGTAACTTTTCAAAAAACAATCCACTTAACAGGAAAGATTTCTAGAAAGGAGAGAATGAAAATGACAGCTCACAAAATGTTCGATGAAAAATTTTATAGTAAGACGCTAGGAGAGGAACTAGATTTAATTATTTGCTTACCGCCAGATTTTTCGCCTCTATATAAATACCCATTATTTATCGTGCAAGATGGCAAAGATTATTTTCAGTTTGGGAAATTAGCCAGAAACGCAGAAGAACTTGCGCTAAATGAGCAAATTCAAAAAGCTATTTTCATTGGTATTCCTTACAAAACTGTCATAGATCGTCGGGAAAAATATCATCCAGATGGTAAACAAAACGATGCTTATATCCGCTTCTTAGCTTTTGAACTCATTCCTTATCTTGAAGAGCGCTTTCCTTCTTTCCAAATGCCAACTAGTAGATTCCTAATGGGTGACTCACTAGGTGCTTCTGTATCATTAAAAGCAGCCTTATTATTCCCGTTCACATTCGGTAATGTTATTTTACACTCACCTTACGTGGATGAGGCCATTCTAACGCTAGCAAAAAAAGCAGATCCTTCCAAAGTGAAAATTTATCATATCATCGGTGATAAAGAAACCGCAGTGGAAACAACCGGTAATGAAGTACTAGATTTTCTTTCACCAAATAAATCATTAGAACAAATATTAACCTCTCGTGGGTTTGATTATTATTTCCATGTATTTAATGGCGATCATCGCTGGAAATACTGGCAGCCTTTCATCAAAGAATCGCTTCAATTTATGTTGCCAGTAAATACATTTGACTTAGAAAGCATGCGTGCATAAGAAAGGACGAAATATATTGACTGTAAAAAAAGTAATAGATGAAGTAGGTAAACAAGCTGCACTCAAAATCAGAAATGATGTTTTTGTTGTTGAACAAAATGTTGATCCAGCGCTAGAATGGGACAAATTTGATGAAATGGATTCCGTTGTTATGTTTGTCGACTATGCAAAGGACGGCACCCCACTTGCAACCGGCAGATTTCGCGAGCAAGACGGCTATGGCAAAATCGAGCGTATCTGTACACAAAAAATCGCTCGGGAATCTGGTAGCGGACGTAGAATTATGGAGGCAATTGAAAACGAAGCAAAAATGCGCGGCTTAACTAAATTAAAGCTAGGCGCACAACTAACTGCCATCCCTTTCTATGAAAAACTTGGCTATGAAACTTGTTCAGATATTTTTCTAGATGCAGGTATTAAACATAAAGAAATGAAAAAAACATTAAATTAATCAAAAGTAGTTATTTCTTTTATTATAGAAGAAATAACTATTTTTTTATGATTTCTATTTCTCCGTTTTCCTTTCCACAAATTACAATATCCACATAATTTAAAAATAGCCCATGTTCTACAATTCCTGGAATTTGCGCTAACTTTTCTTGCCAACTCACTGGATTCGTATAGGTTTGATTGATAATATCCAAAATATAATTCCCATTATTAGTTTGATAGATTTCTTCATTTTCTTGCTTGCGAAGTTTAGTTTGAATCCCTTCTTTTTTCAGTGTTTGTTCGATTTGTCTCCAACCAAAAGGAACAACTTCTATCGGTAACGGAAATTTGCCCAAGGTATCAACTAGCTTATCTTCACCGACAACCCAAATATTTAACAAACTTGCTTCTGCCACCATTTTTTCACGTAAAAGTGCCCCACCCCCGCCTTTTATTCCTTGAAATTGCGTATCCACTTCATCGGCTCCATCAATAGTTAGATCAATCATCGATACATCATTTAACGATTTTAACGGTATTCCTAAATTTTCTGCTTGCTCTGCTGTTTGTTCTGAAGTAGCGACTCCTGTTATATTCAAACCATTTTGCACCATTTCCCCTAATTTTTCAATCGTGTAGTAAACCGTACTCCCAGTGCCAAGACCAATAATCATTCCATCCTTTATCCATTCACACGCCTTCTCACCAGCAATTCTTTTCTGATCCATTATTTTTCTCCTCCATTCTTACCAAAAACACAGTATTCTCTATGGTTTTTATTATACCCTCACTGCTTTCAAACGCAAAACAAGTAAATTATTTCAACCTTACAAAAATGTAATTAGACATTTGAAGTCAAATGTATTACAGTAAACTAAGTATTAAGGTTTAATTTTAATATTTGTTACACAAATGAAATAATAATGAGGTGGATTTATGAATAAAATAAAGCTATTTCTAAATCATCCGGCAACCATTTTCACTTTAAAAACTTGTTTTTACTTTGCAATATTGCTTGGATTACTATGGTTTTATGGCTTCAAAAACCCTGAAGGCGCTAAATTTATTTACAATGAATTTTAAAAAAGAAAGGACTGTGTAAGAATGGGAACTTCGATAATGACGACAAGTATTATAGAGAGAATTGATGCATGGGCTGAAAATACACCTAATTTCCCTTGCTATGAATATGCCGGAACACGTCTTTCCTACCAAGAATTAAAGCGTCAATCTGATGCATTAGGTTCTTATTTACTTAAAAACGTGACAACTGACAAACAAAGACCCATTATTGTTTATGGACATATGTCGCCACTCATGATAATCGCATTTTTAGGCTCTATCAAATCAGGTCGAGCTTATGTACCCGTAGATGTTTCGATGCCAGTTGAACGAATAGAACAAATAAAAAAGGCTGCTAATCCAGCGTTATTTATTTGTACAGAGGCGCTTCCAAGTAATCTAATTATTTCAGATTGCCCTATTTTAAGCTCTGAAAATCTAGTAGATTCCTTGCAAAACCATTTAGATGAAATACCCCATCCAGAAGCATGTGTAAAGAATGATGATAATTACTATATTATATACACATCTGGAAGTACTGGAAATCCTAAAGGGGTTCAAATCAGTCAAAATAATTTAGTTAGTTTTAGTAACTGGATTTTACAAGATTTTTCTTTAGAGCAAGGGTTGCGCTTCTTAAATCAAGCCCCCTTTTCATTTGATTTATCCGTGATGGATTTATACCCGTGTTTACTTTCAGGCGGAACTCTTGTACCTCTTGATAAAACAATTTCTGCTAATTTGAAAGATTTATATTTTGAAATACCCGTACAAAATTTAGATGTATGGATTTCAACTCCTTCCTTTGCAGAATTATGCTTACTAGACGCCAATTTCAATCAGGAGAACAATCCAAACCTAACCCGCTTTTTATTTTGCGGCGAGGTCCTTGCAAAGAAAACCGCACTCGAACTTTTAAATCGTTTTCCAGATGCAGTAATTTATAATACGTATGGCCCAACAGAAGCAACTGTTGCTGTAACTCAGGTGAAAGTTACACGTGAGCTACTCGAGGCTTATCCTAGCTTACCGCTTGGTGTTATTAAGCCAGATATGCGTCTTCACATTGTTGATCAAGAATCTGGTGAACTAGTTCCAGATGGTCAAAAAGGCGAAATCGTCTTAATTGGTGCAAGCGTCTCTAAAGGTTATTTAAATGAACCGGAAAAAACAGCCCAAGTATTCTTTGATTATAAAGGCTACCAAGCTTATCATACGGGCGATGCAGGACTAATAAAAGATGGCTATCTTTTCTTCCAAGGACGTCTTGATTTCCAAATTAAACTTCATGGTTACCGAATTGAGCTAGAAGATATTGAAAATAATTTAAAAAAAGTAAGTTTGATTCATAACTGCGCCATCATTCCTAAAATAAAAGATGATAAAGTCGAAATGTTAGTCGCTCAGGTCACTCCTTCTACTAACGACTTTGAAAAAGAATACCAGCTAAGTGCAGCAATCAAAAAAGAATTAAAAAAATTTATGCCTGCATATATGATTCCAAGAAAGTGGATATATAAGACAGAATTCCCGCTTACAATGAACGGTAAAATTGATCGCAAAATGCTGCATAATGAGGTTAACAAGTGAGCACACCCTACGGTACAATTCTTTATTTTGGTGTACTTCTCCTATTTTTACTTCCTATCATTGTAGCTGGTTTGTTAGGAAAGAGATTACCTATTTATAATGCTTTTGTCACACTTGTATTCTTATATTTTTTATTTTCAACTAGTACTGTTCAAGCTGTCACTTTTATTGTTTTTGTCTTCTGGCAGCTTGCACTCGTTCGACTTTACTTTCATTACCGGCAAGAACGAAAACAGAATCATGGTGGCGTATTTATTCTTGCCATAGTTCTCTCTATTCTTCCGTTAGTTATCTCTAAAGTCGTTCCAATTTTAGGAGACCATGTTACGATGATTGGCTTCTTGGGTATCTCCTACTTAACTTTTAAAGCAGCACAAATGATTATGGAAATACGTGATAACTTAATTAAGCAATACAACGCATGGGATTTTGTTCATTTCTTACTATTCTTCCCAACCATTTCATCAGGTCCAATCGATCGTTTTCGTCGCTTTAAAAAAGATATAGATAACCCACCTAGTAAGGAAGCTTATCTGGCTTTACTAAATCGGGGAATATTCCTTATTTTCCTCGGTTTTCTCTATAAATTCATCATCGCCTATTTAGTGAATAAACATTTTGTTGTTCCATTAGATTTTGCGATTACACATCATATTGACACAACACTAAGTTTATTTGGTTATATGTATGCTTATAGTATGTATCTTTTCTTTGATTTTGCTGGTTATAGTGCCTTTGCAGTCGGAGTTAGTTATTTGCTTGGTGTTCAAACCCCGATGAACTTTAACAAGCCGTTTGCCGCACGAAATATTAAAGAATTCTGGAATCGTTGGCACATGACGCTTTCGTTTTGGTTCCGTGATTATGTATTTATGCGTTTTGTCTTTTGGCTAACAAAAAAGAAATGGTTTAAAAGCAAGTTTACCATCGCCTACCTAGCCTATTTTGTTAACTTTTTTATCATGGGTGTATGGCATGGACTTCATTGGTATTACATTGTTTATGGACTTTATCAAGCGACTCTAATTGTCGGATTTGATCTTTTCGAACGATTGAATAAAAAACATAAGATCTATCCAAAAAACAAGGTAACCTATGTTATCAGTATTATCCTAACGTTTCATTTTGTTTGTTTCGGATTCCTGATTTTCTCAGGTATTTTAGATAAAATTAATTTTTAAAACTAACTAAAGGTGGTAATTTAAATGGCATTCCGTGAAAATGTATTAGAAATCTTAGAAGAAATTACAGAAACAGAAGAAGTAGTACAAAATACAAATATTAAATTATTTGATGAAGGTTTGCTTGATTCAATGGCGACCGTTCAGCTTTTAATTGAGATAGAAGAAAAATTAGATATTACCGTACCCGTTTCCGAATTTGACCGCGATGAATGGGCTACTCCTGAAATGATTATTACACAACTTGAGGCGCTTAAATAATGAAAAAAAAGCTGTGGATGACATTTGGCCCATTATTGGTGGCATTCGCGGTTTTCCTTTTCGTTCTATTTGGACCTAGCAGCCTATTTTCACATGTTTCTTCTGATACGGTGAAAAAAAGCGCTACTTCTATGAACGAATCCGTCATCCAAGGTCTAGACATCCAAGAAAAAGCGATGCAAGAAGGAAATTATTTACCAATTTTTGGTTCATCTGAGCTTTCTCGTGTCGATCCTTTTCATCCTAGCGTCGTTTCAAAAAAATACAATCAAGGCTATACTCCCTTTCTTCTTGGGCGTCCAGGAACACAAAGTCTAAGTCATTTTCTAGATGTAAATGCACTTGGTAATGAACTTAAAGGTAAAAAAGTGGCTGTTATCCTATCTCCGCAATGGTTTGGACCAAAAGGAGTTTCTGACCCCTCTTTCGGAGCAAATTTCTCTCCACTTCATGCGTACAAATTTGCATTAGAGGATACACCAAACACACCAGAACGAATATATGCAGCCAAAAGATTATTAAGTTTCCAAGTAGTACAAAGCGATTCAACTTTAAAAAATCTATTAGAAAATATAGTTACAAAAGGTCCTAAAAAGCCACATGATAGCCAGCTTACTAACTTAGCTGGCAATATCGAGCTTAAAATTTTAGAACGCAAAGATGATTTAGAATCTAAAATCATAGCTGGCTCCAAGCAAGATCGTGTTGATAAAGAAGTAAAAAAACTTCCTGAAAAACTAGACTATTATCAACTGGATCAATTAGCAAAAGATTTTGGCGAAAAAGGAACTGGTCCCAATATTTTTCAAGTAAAAGAAAAATATTATAAAAAGAAAATCCAACCAATTGAAGCCAAATTAAAAAACAGCCGAATAAACTTACGCTACGATGAATCGCCTGAATATGGTGATTTACAACTTTTAATGGATGCCTTCAAAAAAGCTGGTGCTGATGTTATTTTCATCAATCCTCCTATCAACGGAAAATGGGTGGACTATATCGGTTTAAATAAACAAGGATTGGAAAACTATTATGCAAAAACAAAACAACAAATTGAAAGTCAAGGTTTCCACTATTACTCACTAGAATCCTACCAAAATGAACCCTTTTATTTAGAAGATCCAATCCATTTAAGCTGGCGAGGTTGGGTAAAAATCGACCAAGTTCTTGCTAACTTTGTCAAAGCCCCTGTGAAAACAAACTATACACCAACAGCAAATGAATTCTATATAAAAAATCATCCTGACTTTGAACCAAAAAAAATCCAGAAATAGTTATGAAACTACTTCTGGATTTTTTTGCTTTTTAGAATCCGATAATATGATAGCCGCTGTCCACATGAATCACTTCACCTGTGACACCGCGGGATAAATTACTAAATAAATAATAGGCTGTATCGCCAACTTCTTCTGCCTGTGTCGCTCTTTTTAGTGGTGCTCTTTCTTCTACTAAAGAAATAGAATCTGAGAAACCGCTAACTCCACGTGCAGAAACTGTTCTAATTGGTCCCGCTGAAATAGCATTTACACGAACTCCAATTGCACCTAGATCCATTGCTAAATATCTAACGCTTGCATCAAGGGAAGCTTTTGCTACACCCATGATATTATAGTTTTCCACAACACGTTCCCCACCTAAGTAAGTTAGTGTTAATAGACTTGCATCTTCTGTAAGCATTTCTAAATGTTTTAAGGCGCGAGCAACTGCTGTAAACGAATAAGCACTAATTTCATGCGCTTGTAAAAAGCTTTTACGATCTACTTCCAAATAATCCCCAGTTAAGAAATCTTTATTGGCAAAAGCGATACAATGTGCTAACCCACTTAATTTACCAACTTTATTTTTAATTGTTTCAAAAGTTTCTGTGATTGCTTCTTCACTAGTCACATCACATGCCAAAATTAGCGGTGATTGATTTACTTCATTTAAAGATGGTACAAGCTCAGTAATGCTTTTTTTCGCACGATCATCTGCATATGTAAATACTAATTTCGCTCCCGCTTCGTTTAATGAGCGAGCAATAGCCCAAGCAATACTACGTTTATTCGCAACTCCCATTACTACATATGTTTTTCCCTCTAATGATAAATTCATGTTATTCCTCCTAAAATTGATGCGATTTCGTTCGCTTCTTTTATTTTACATGACCCAATAACTTTTTCAAACTCTTATTACTTCGATTTTGGAATAATCTCTTCCATATCTTTGGGTAATGGTAAATCAAATGCTAAATATTCTTCTGTAAGTGGATGGATTAAATGTAGATGACAAGAGTGAAGTGCCTGTCTTTTTAATAAAGTGGTGTCCCCACCGTACATGTCATCACCAATTAATGGATGACCAATATAGGAAAAATGGACACGTATCTGGTGCGTTCGTCCAGTCTCCAGCTGAATAGCCACATGATCAAATGTATCATAACGCTCTATCACTTCATAATTTGTTTTGGCATATTTTCCTTCTGGAGTAACAAAACGCTCCATAATACTTACTGCTTTCCTCCCAATAGGTGCTTCTATAGATCCTAATTGGTCTGTTAAAACCCCGGAAGTAAACGCCTGATAACGTCTTTTTAGTAAACCTTGTTGTAAAAAAGTGCTTAATCTTGCATGAGAAAATCTATTTTTCGCAATTAGCATTAAACCAGAAGTTTCTCGGTCTAATCGAGTTACAATATGAATGGCACTAGTAAGTCCTTGCGCTTCATAATGCCCTTTGACAAAATTTGCTACCGAGCCACTAGGATGATACTGCGAAGGAATAGACGCCATCCCTGCTGGTTTATTAATAATTAACAAAAAATCATCTTCAAAAACAATTTCCAGCTCAGTATGTTCTGCTAGCAGCCGTTCATTTTTCTGCTCCATTGGAAAAGTAAGCCGCACTTCATCTCCTGTTTTCACCTGATAAAGCACGTTTTGTTCTTTGCCGTTGATTTCTATTTTTCCATCATCACTAAATTTCACTGCAGTTAATAATTGTTTTGAAATATGCTTATTTCTAAGAAAAGTCCTAAGAAGTAAGTCATTTTCTTCCTTATCTACTCGCCATTCTAAAAACACATGCTTCCTCCTGCTATTTAATCTTCAATAAATGAATCGTGTACACGGCGCCAAAATGGGAATGAACGAAATCTGGCAAAATGAATTTTCTTTGGCGATACTTCATAACGAATTTCCTGTACATCTCTGTGTAAAATGCTTAAGTGATCCACAGAAATCTGGAAGTCCTTATCATTTACTGGTTGCAAACTAACCATATGGTGCTTTGGAAAAACAAGCGGGCTACCTATCGTCCGGTATACACGGTTATTAATGGAAGCCATTTCCGTTAACTGCATTGCTTCAATGGATGGATGCATTAATGCCCCACCTAATGACTTATTATAAGCCGTTGTTCCGCTTGGTGTTGACATGCAAAGTCCATCCCCACGAAAACGCTCAAAATGAATATCATTAATAACTACATCCACAACAAAAGGCCCTCCAGAACTCTTCACAGTAGATTCATTTAGCGCTAAATACTCTGCTTCTTTTTTGCCAATACCATACTTTACTGTCGTTTTTAAAAGTGGATAAGAAACTTTTTGATATTCTCCTTTAGCTAAAAGTTTTACTAATTTTTCAGCTTCTGCCGGACGCCAATCTGCATAAAACCCAAGATGCCCGGTATGAATTCCAATAAAAGCAATCTCATCAAGTCTAGCTTCATATTGATGAAAAGCGGACAAAAATGTTCCGTCTCCACCAATTGAAATAACGATTTCTGGCTCCTCTTCGTCATATTCCATATCGTGTTCTCCAAAACCAGCAATCATGTTTAATCGAAGTAAATCAGACTTTTCGTCCCCTTTGGAAGTAATCATATATTTCATTATTCCTATTCGCCCCTATTCTTACGCCTATTACTTATTTTTTTTTTGGCATTTCATGATGTGCTGATTTTTTATCTTTAGCTACATCTTTATTTTGCGAAAAATAGACTTGCGCTTCTTGTACTTCTTCTCTAATTTGAGACATTTCCTCATCAAGTTGAAAAGCTGCTTCTGCCGCCCGTTTTAATCTAGTGTTAATTGCTTCTGGAAATTCTCCTTGATACTTATAGTTTACTGAATGTTCAATAGTTGCCCAAAAATTCATTGCTAAAGTTCTGATTTGAATTTCCGCAAGAATTTTCTTTTCCCCTTGAATTGTTTCTACTGGGTACTCAATAACTACATGATATGACCGATATCCACTAGGTTTCTTATTTGTAATGTAATCTCGCTCTTCCACAATCCGAAAATCCTTTCGTTGCCGTAAAAGACGAACCACCACCTCAATATCATCAACAAATTGACACATCATTCTAAGCCCGGCAATATCTTGCATTTCCTCTACTAAATGATCTAACGCAATTTTCTTTTGATTCGCTTTGTCTAATATGCTCGCAACCGGCTTCACTCGACCTGTAACAAATTCAATTGGTGAATGGTTATTCTCAAGCTCAAATTGTGAACGCATTCCTTTAAGTTTAATTTTCAGTTCTTCAACAGCCTGTTTATACGGCGCTAAAAAATCTTCCCAACGGTTCAAATTGCTCACCTCAAGTATCTTCCTGATTAAATTAATGCAACATCAGTTATATTTTAACACAAAAGCACACCATCCAGCTTGCTAAAAGTAACCTTTTTTTCTTTCCCGTGGTAAAATAAAACCGAAGCGCTAAATCCACCAAAAAAAGGAGGAGCTGAATTGATACGTTTGTTACTTCAAAACGGCGAATATGAATCCGCTCGTACGAAATCACTTCTAAAACTTCAAGCTGATCCAGAAAACGCTGAACTAAACTATTTTGCTGCATGGGCGCATGATGCCCTTGGAAAAGAATCATCCGCCATTCCCTTTTATGAAAAAGCACTACATAATGGGCTATCTGAAATTGATCGTCAGGAAGCCTATGTTGGTCTTGGCAGTACTTATCGTATCACTGGATCTCCTGAAAAAGCTGCTGCCTTATTTCAAAAAGCCTTACTAGAATTCCCTGAAAACAAAGCACTTCAAACCTTTTTCATTATGACAAAATATAGCCAAGGTCTTGCGAAAGAAGCACTAGAAGATGCCTTAATGCTACTTACAGAGACCACAGAAAATAAAGATATATTAAATTATAAAAAAGCTATTCAATTTTATGCCAAAGATTTGGATGCATTATTTCATTAAGAGGAGCTGAACCACATGGTAAAAGAATTAGAAATCGAGTTTCGCAATCTTTTAACACAAGATGAATATATTAGACTTATTGATGCTTTTCACATAAAAGAGGATGATTATTTTGAACAAACAAATTATTATCTAGACACAGCTGAATTTGGGTTAAAAGAACGGCAGTCTGCGCTTCGTATTCGCAAATTAGAAACACAATTCCAACTAACACTTAAAACCCCTGAATCACGTGGATTAATGGAAACAACACAAATCTTAGGGGCAGATCAAGCAACTGCCATTTTAGATGGTGCCAATATTCCAGTTGGTCCAGTTCGAGATAGCCTAAAAGAAATTGGCATCAATCACGAAGCATTGCAACTCTTTGGTTCTCTAAAAACGATTCGTGCGGAAAAAGAGTACAAAAAAGGACTTCTAGTATTTGATAAAAACTTTTATGGGACAATTTCTGACTTCGACTTAGAATATGAAGTGGCTGATTATGACAAAGGTAAAGAAATTTTCGCTAAATTATTGAATGATTACCAAATACCTAATCAACCTGCAGAAAATAAAGTTGCTCGTTTTTATAACCATGTCTACCGTAATAATGATTAAATTTGTATCTAAAATGGTTTTTATCGCTTTAAATGTCACAAATTATTGAAATATGATGAATATCTACGTTAAGTCAATGACAATTATTTGTTAAATTTACATTACGCTGATAAAATAGATATATAAATATAACACTAAATTTTGTATCAGCTTTTACTTTGCAGTGAATTGTTTTTTCACACTGGTACATTGAAATCAATATCTGCTGAAAGATATTTAGAATTTGAAAATCAGGTGATAACAAATGATTAACCAAAATTTATACTATCAGTCCGTAGCTAATTCTAAACCAATCGAAATTTATCTATTTTTCGATCCGGCTTGTGATGACTGTTGGAATATTGAAGCCAATATGCTACGATTGCAAATTGAATATGGCAACTATTTTAAACTACGCTATGTTTTACATAACAATTTGCAAACATTTGTATGTAAACAAAGACGAGCTGGAAATAGTAATTTAAGCTTAAAAGAACAACAGATAGGGGCGCACCTTTCCTATATTTCTTGTCTTGCTGTAAAAGCTGCTGAACTTCAAGGAAAGAAGCAAGGTATCACATTCTTGCGTAAAATCCAAGAAGCTTATTTTCTTGAAAATAAAGATATCGCTAATGATGATATCCTATATGAAATTGCAGTGGCAACTGGGCTAGATTTAGCTGAATTCAAAAAAGATTTAGCTTCAACAGCTGCTAAACGCGCCTACATTGGTGATCAAAAAGTTGCGCAAGAAATGGAAATTCGCGAAAACCCTACAGTCGTTTTTTTCAATAAAAATATAGAAGATGCTGGCTTAAAACTTAGTGGGCTTCATCGTTATGAAGTGTATGTTCATGTTTTATCTGAGCTTTTAAACCATTATCCAGAACCAGAAAAACGCCCGCAAATGGAAGAATATTTAGCTAAAGTGAAAATTGCTTCTGTTGCTTCCATGGCAGATTTTTATGGTGTAACGGAACAACAAATCGAGCGGCAAATGAAAAAATGGCGTCTTCAACAAAAAGTAGAATTAATCGATACAGCAGACGGACAGTCTCATTGGAAATATATCGGCAACGTTCAATAAAAAATAGACATCCGCACTTTTCCAAGCGGATGTCTATTTTTTTATTCATAACGCAATGCTTCAATTGGGTCTAATTTAGAAGCTTTAATTGCTGGCACAAGACCGAATATTACTCCAATCAAAATGGAAAAACTCAACCCGCCTAGTATTGCAGGAATAGAAATAATATATGGATACCCCGTCATATTGGTAAGCCCCACACCGATACCAATACCAAGCCCAATACCGATGCACCCACCTAATAACGTCAGTACCATCGCTTCTACTAAAAATTGCCATAAAATTGTGCCTCGTCTTGCTCCAAGTGCCTTTTTTATACCAATTTCTCGAGTTCGTTCCGTTACTGAAACAAGCATAATATTCATCACACCAATTCCCCCTACTAATAGAGAAATACTCGCAATCCCTCCAAGTAAATAAAATTGTGCTTTATTAAACTCCTCAATTTCTTCATCAATATTTCCCATATTATATACACCATAAATAAAATCTGATTCAGGCAAATCTGCATTTAAAAGGGCTGCTGCTTCCTCAGCTATCCTTTGTAAATCATCCGTTTTTTCAGTTTGAATCATTACTGTTGGTGAAGGGTTAATACTTTCTTGTATAAGTGGCCAATTTTTTGTTGTCACATATGCCGCTCCCATTTCCTCATCACCATTCATCATTGACCATTCTTTTGCAGTATCACCAGTTGGCTCCATTACACCAATAATACGGAAAGGATAGCCCGCATACTCAATTATTTTCCCGATACCATCACCTTCTGGAAAAAGTGTATCATAAGCAAATTGATTTAATACGATTCCTTGAGATCCACTCGCATAATCTGATTGGTTAAAGCCACGTCCTGTTGTTATTTTCATCGTATTTAAGTGAAAATAATCCGAATTCACTGCTCGAATATCCACTTCCGAAGATATATTTTCCCGAAAAACCGATCCCCAACTATTATAAGAAACTACCACATTTTTCATTCCTGGAATATTTTTCATTTCATCTATTTTTTCTTGGCTTATTTCTGTCATATATTCTGGTGGGCGTTCTTCACCAGTATACCCTTCTCCCCCTGCGCCACTGAATTCCGCTTCCGGTGCAAAGGAAAGTTCTAATGAATTATTCGTGCCACCAACTATCTCTTTCTTTAACGCTTCACTACTACTTTGAATCAAGCTAACAATAGCAATAATCGCCGCTAGCCCAATAATTACCCCTAACATGGTTAAAATGGAGCGAAGTTTATGTGCCCAAATAGATTGTAAAGAGAGCTTTATATTTTCAAGCATGGATTTCGCTCCCCTCGTCATGCGTTAATTCTCCATCACGAATCATTATTTTCCGATTAGTATATGCAGAGACTTCCGCTTCATGAGTAATGACGATAACTGTAACACCATCTTTATTCAATTTAGAGAAAAGCGACATCACTTGTTCCCCGGTTTTTGTATCAAGTGCGCCAGTTGGTTCGTCTGCTAAAATAAAAGCTGGATTTGTCACTAATGCTCGAGCAATTGCTACCCGTTGTTTTTGACCACCAGATAGCGTTGGCGGTTTAAAACTTTCTCGATCTTCTAAACCAACTTTTTGTAATGCAATCCGAGCTCTTTCTGTCCGTTCTTTTTTCGATACACCTGCATAAACTAATGGTAACTCCACATTTTGTAGCGCCGTCAACCGTGGCATCAAATTAAATGTTTGAAAGACAAAGCCAATGGAATGATTACGTAATTTGGCTAGTTCTTTTTCTGACATCAACCGAACATTTTTACCATAAAGCAAATAATCTCCAGTTGTCGCTTTGTCAAGGCAACCGATAATATTCATTAAAGTAGATTTTCCCGAACCAGAAGGACCCATAATAGAAATATATTCCCCTTCTTGTACTTCTAAACTAATATTCTTTAATATCGGAATCTCATTTTTTCCTTGCCAGTACGATTTATAGACATTATTCAGTTGGAGCATCCGTTTGGACCTCCATTCCTTCTTTCACAAATGAATCTGGGTAGATAATATAGTCGTCCTTTTTAAGTCCCTCTGTTACTTCTACTGTCATCATTTCTTTATCTTCTTTTCCTAATTTAACTTCTGTCGCCTTAGCTACACCATCATTTGCCGTCCAAACAATGGATTTACCATCTTGTTTAGCAATAAAATCAGACGGGATAGAAGGAACACTACTTTTACCTTCACTTGCTTCCACATCTAAACTAATAAAGACGTGTCTTCCAATATTTAATCCTTTAGCTGCACTTAACTCCACTGTAAAAGGATACTTTGTTAAATTAGGATTTTCTTCCGCTTCCATATCTTCTGTTCCAGCATTCTCTTCCATGCCTTCATTCGGTAGCTCACCAATTTCACTAATTTTACCTTGCCATGTTTCCGATTCATCTTGACGGTTTATGATAGTTACTTTTTGGTCTTTTTTTAGTTCATCACGACGGAATTCATCAACAGAACCTTTGATGTAGTATGTAGACATATCCACAATTTCCATAAAAATGGCTGGATTAGTTTCTTCTGTTGTAACGGTTTTATTCATTTGTGTTTGATCTAATTTTTTTACTACACCACTTACAGTCGAATAAACAATATTGTTATTATTTTTAGAGCGAACTGCCTCTAGTGCCGCCTCTGCTTTTTCAACACCAAAAGTGGCTTGTTTTAATTCTAAATCGGCTTGTCCTTTTTCTTGTTTTAATTCTTCCTGCTCTTCTGGTGTTGCCTCTTTTATTTGTTTAGTTAACTTATTTATAGCCGCTTGTTGTTGGCTAACTGTTGCTTTTTGCATTTCTAATTCTAGTTCAGCTTCTCGAACTTCTAAATCACCCTCAGGATTAGAGTAACTATACAATTTTTGATCTTTTTGGACTGTATCTCCCACTTTGACGTAACATTTATTTACGGTACCTTTAGAACTATCAATATTATATTTGCTTGTTGCTTTTGGCTCGATGACACCTGTGAAATAACTTCCTGAATCCACGTCACCTTCACCTAAAATATCTTTGACTTGCATTGCAATGATGGTCGTTTCGTCCCCGTCAACGGTTTCATCACTCTTTTTTATGTTGGTAATAAAAATAGCTATCATTATTGCAGCGATTAATAGTACAACAGAAAGAATAATGAGGATGATTTTTTTCTTGTTCTTTTTTTGTTGTTGATTCTTCACCATATTCACTCCCTTTAAAAAATTCTTACTATTTAAGATTAGCTGATAGAAAATAAAAAGTCAATCACTTTATTACAAAAAAATGACATAAATTACAATAAAATGACATAAAAAAGCAACCTATTGCTAGATTGCTTTTCTTTACATATTGGTTAGACGTTCAATTCTCGCACTGATTGGCGGATGAGAATCAAATAATCCTGGTTTATCTTTTTTAGATTTAAGCGGTGAAGCGAAATAAATAGACTCACTAGATGCACTAACTTCTTCCATTTTCTTTGAATCACCACTAATTTTTTTTAATGCTTCAATCAGTCCATCTGGATTTCGAGTTAATTCAACTGCACTTGCATCTGCTAAATATTCCCGGTTTCTAGAAAGAGCAAACTGAATTGCAGTAGCGATAATCGGGGCCAATATAACGAAAATAAGTGCAACCACATAAATAATTATCTGTGCCCCGCCACCATTATTATTATCGCTTTTACGACTATTTCGACTCCCTGTTATACTTCCCCAAAAAATCAGACGCATAGCTAAATCACTAAGAATAGCAACTACTGCAACAAGGGCAATCGAAATTGTGGATAAACGGATATCATAATTACGAATATGAGAAACTTCATGGGCAATAACGCCCTCAAGTTCATATCGTTCTAGTTTATTTAATAATCCTCGAGTAACTGCAACTGCCCCTTTTTCAGGTGAAATACCTGTAGCAAAGGCATTTGGACTTTCATCTTCAATAATATATACTTTTGGCATTGGAATTCCGGCAACTAGAGCCATGCTTTCTACAGTATCCCATAAAATAGGAGCTTGATCTTTTGATTTTATTTCTTTCGCACGGTTCATCGCCATAACCACAGATGAACTGCTCATAATCATAATCAAAATATAAAACACACCGATAACAGCCGCAAGTATAAGCCCATTTAGATAATTATTCCAAACAATAATCCCTATAGCAGCACCCACCATAAGAACGAAAATAAAAAAGCCAATTACAATAAAAATAGTTTTTCGCTTATTTGCTGCGATTTGTTCAAATAGCATGCTTTTCGCTCTCCTTCACGGCTTAAAACTCTACTTTAGGAGCAACACGTTCTACTTCTGGAATAGAAAGCATTTCACGTTCAGTAAAGTTATGCAGTTTTGCAATGATGTTTGTCGGTACAGATTGAACTTTTGTGTTATAGCTCATAACTGTTGTATTGTACAATTGACGAGAATAAGCTACTTTATTTTCCGTAGTAGTTAATTCATGTTGTAATTCTATAAATGATGTATTTGCTTTTAAATCAGGATAAGCCTCACCTAATGCAAAGATAGATTTTAATGCACCACTTAGCATATTATCTGCTTCGATTTGACCTTGACGATTATCAGCAGGCATCTCCATCATTTTATTACGTGCTTCAATTACTTGTGTTAATGTTTCTTTTTCGTGTTTAGCATATCCTTTAACAGTTTCCACCAAATTAGGAATTAAATCAAATCTACGTTTTAATTGTACATCAATTTGTGCCCATGTTTCATCTACACGGTTGCGATATTTTACAAGGCTATTGTAAAGTCCAAAGTAAATTAAGACTAGAACAACCACTACAACAATAGTAATAATCCATCCTATCATATAAATCTCCTCCTTTTAATATAGTCTATTTCATTATACCTTACTTTAAGGAAAGACAACAATCCTACTGCAGAATGAGCTTTTTTATTTTTTCTTTCTCATAAAATAAAATGGCTTTACAGGTTTGTCCACTGGCATTTTTATTGTCATCATCGCATTTGGTGCGCGATCAATTTTTTCTCCATCTTCATTCCAAAGCTCTTTTACAACTTGTTTAAAGCCAGTATCCCCTGGTCCATAAAACTCAATTTCTTCTCCAACACCAAAATTATTTCGTTGTTGTAAAGTAGCAATTTTGGTTTCCTCATCATATTCCAACACTTGGGCAGCAAAAGCATATTGTGGAATTTTACGCGTTTTCCCAAATAACTGTTCGTCCTCAGTAGGTTCTTTATAGAAAAAGCCTGTGGAAAGTTCGCGTTGTGCTACTTTCCATAACTCTTCTTCCCAAGCTGGATCAAATACATAGTTTTCTGGATCGGCACAATAAGCATCTACAGCACGACGATAAACACTTGCAACCGTCGAAACATAGTGAATGGATTTCATTCGCCCTTCAATTTTTAAGCTATCTACACCCGCATCCACCATATCAGGAATATACTTAATCATTGATAAGTCTACTGCGCTCATCGAAAATGGTTCTTCATCTGAATCCACCAAATTTTTTGATACGCCATTATCTATTTCAAATAAATCATATTTCCAACGACAACTTTGCGCACAGCCTCCACGGTTTGCATCTCGGTTTGCCATATGATTCGATAGCGTGCAACGTCCAGAATAGGAAATACACATAGCTCCGTGAATGAAAGCTTCCATTTCAACATCTGTTTGTGCGCCAATTTCTTGGATTTCTTGCATGCTCACTTCACGTGCCAGTACAACACGTTCTAAACCTTGTTTTTTCCAAAATTCGAGTGTCTTATAGTTTGTAGCAGAAGCTTGTGTTGATAAGTGTACTGGTAAACCTGGAGCATCTTCAAAACAAATACTAATTAAAGCAGGATCAGAAACGATTACTGCATCAATACCAATATCTCGAAGTGTCCGAAAGAATTCCCCTGCACCTTCTGTATCCCCTGCATGAGCTACCATATTAGCAGCTACATATACTTTGGCATCTCTTTCATGTGCAAAACTAACACCTTGTTCCATTTCTTCAAAAGTAAAATTTCCAGCTCGTGATCTTAAACCAAATGCCTGACCACCAATATAAACAGCATCCGCCCCATAGCGAATGGCGATTTTTAATTTTTCTAAGTTACCAGCCGGAGCTAGCACTTCTGGTTTTTTCATTATTCTAGTCATTATGCTATTCCCCCTACTTCACATCATCCGGATTTTTCAAATAAAATCCAGCATCTAATTTTCTTGTCGACGGTTGTAATTCCGTTAATTTATTCACAAAATATTCTGCAACGAACTGGTTGTGAATAATTGCTTCTTTTGCTTGAACAAAAAGCGCAGCAATTTCAACAAAGTTATCTGAATTAGCAAGAACCCCATCTAATTTCCACGTTCTACAACCCGCTTCATATAAATCGGCCAAATATGGCACCAATGAAATATCCTCAGAAGCAAAAATATGCGTTCCAGATTCATCTTCATAAATTGGCAATTGACTCGTTTCATCATTAGGCTCACGTAAATAAAGACCTCGTTCTCGAGAAGTATCCTCTTCCATTTCTACAATCCGATTATAATTCGTCACCAATTTGCGCTTAGATTGATGAATACACGTTGGTCCGTAAACCAAAACTTCAGTTGGAATTGAAAGATTTTTAGTAATATCTTTTATTTCGCCTTCTGTTAATTCTCTAGCAAGTACTGCTCCAACTGCTCCTTGTTTTTCCCAAAAAGCAATTTGCTCTGCGCTAGTCACAAATGTTTGGGCATCATAAATAAATGGTAGCGGCTTATTCATTTCTGTTAAAAGCATAATTGCTCCCGGATCGCCACACGCCACAGTATCAACGTCCATTTCTGCAAGTTGTTCCAAAAATGGCGGCAATAACTCCATATGCTCATTATGCATCAGCGAATTAACAGCTACAGTTACCTTCTTTCCTTGTTGATGCGCTAAATTAACTATTTCACGTAATTCCTCGACAGAAAAAGAATGTGGTAATCGCAAGCCAAATTGGCTATTTCCTACATATAATCTGTCTACCCCCGCGCGAAGCAATTTTTCAGCTTGAATAATTGAATCTGCTGTCGCAATGATTTCCATGATTTTCTCCTCATTTCTACAAAAACGTTACTTGATAAATGTATCACAAGATGAGTGCTTACTCAATAAGAATTTTGGCATAGAAAAAAGAGACTAAGAAGTGCTTTTAGTCTCTAATCTATTTTATCTTCTTTTGAAATTTTGAAAAGTTTAAGTAAAGGGCGATATGTACTTCCTATTAATCCAAGTGTTTCGATCATTATTTCGATTAAAAGTAATAACACACCTATTAATAGCATGGAACCCCACAACGTTGACATCGTAAAAATAAAGGCGAATAAAGAAAACAATGCTGCTATCGCATAAATTAAAATTACCGTTTGTCGATGTGTAAAGCCAAGTCGTAATAAACAATGATGTAAATGAGATTTATCTGCCATTGCAATTGGTTGTTTGGTAACTAGTCTTCGAACGATTGCAAACACAGTGTCTGAAATTGGTACACCCAAAATTAAAATTGGTACGATAAGTGAGATAAAGGTAACGTTTTTGAAACCCATCACTGATAACACAGAGATAATAAAACCTAAAAAAAGTGCCCCTGTATCACCCATAAATATTTTAGCTGGGTTGAAATTGTATGGTAAAAATCCAAGTGTGCCTGCTATTAATACGCTGGCAATCATAATTACAAGTGCATCTCCCATAATAAATGCCATTCCTAAAATAGTCAGTAAGGCAATGGTTGAAACACCCGCTGCAAGACCATCTAGTCCATCAATTAGGTTAATTGCATTAGTAATCGCAACAATCCAAATGATCGTTAAAGGAATACTTAATACCCCAAAATGAATCTCGCCACCAAATGGTAAATTAATGAAATCTATGCTAATCCCGCCCCAGAAAACAATAATAAAGGCTGCTAACACTTGACCAATTAATTTATATCTTGCTTTTAATTCTAAAATATCATCTAAAAAGCCTGTTAATGCCATAACAAATCCTGCAATCAGAAGTGGCCATAAAAACATATTATCAATCGGGAGTAGTAGCATCCCTACCACAAAACTAATAAATATAGCTAAACCACCTAAACTTGGAATAGGTTTAATATTAATTCGTCGCTTATCTGGTTTATCTGTAATATCAAAATAAAGCGCTATTTTTCGAATTAGCGGTGTAATTAACACGGACACGCCAAAACAAATCACTATAATCATCCAGTTCATGGCTAGTCCTCCCCGCCAAATTTTTCATTCATCTCATTATACTTTTTTATTTATAAAAAAACAACGAAAATCATTATTCTTGCTACACTTAACTCATTTTTATACAAAAAAGCTTGAAACGAGTTAAAATCATTTCAAGCTTTTTTTTATTGTTTAATCCTTGCTACAAACTGAAATCTACTTCCAACATACTGGGAACGTGTGAATTCAAATGGTCGACCATCTTCTAGCATAGTGATTTGTCGAAGTTTCATAACAGGTGAGCCGAGTTTTACATCAAGATATGGCGCAATTTTTTCTGAGACTAAAGAAGCTTCCATGATTTGTTCTGCTTCTCCAATTGGTTGACCAAGCTTTAATTCAATCGCTTTATAAAGGGAGTCCATAATATCTTCCTTTGTAAGCAGTGAAGCAATTTTTTCTGGAATTGCAGCAACCTCGTAAAGTATTGGAACGCGGTCGCCGTAACGAATCCGCTCAATTTTCATCACATTGCTGTTTTCTGGTAGTTGTAGTGCTTCTTGTTCTTGCGTACTTGCTGGACGAATCCCATATGATACAATGCGTGTCGAAGGAACCTTACCCTCTTGCAGCATCAAATTAGTAAAACTCGTGACTGCCTCCAGTCGTTCTGTCAATTTCTTTTCCGCAATAAATGTGCCTGCACCAATACGTCTTTGCAAAATATTGTCATCCACTAAGCCTTGAATTGCTTGTCTAACTGTCATCCGGCTAACATGGAACATTTCTGCAAGTTGGCGTTCAGCAGGTATAGAAGTTCCAACACTCCAAATGCCATCTTCCATCTTCTTTTTAATTTCACTTTGAATTTGAATGTAAATCGGTATTCCTGATTGTTTATCGATCATTTTCCCGCCCTCTTCTTATAGAAGTGACGCCGCCTCATTGTCAAGAATCACTGTAACATCTGGATGATTTTGAAGTACAGAAGCAGGACAATTCACATCTACAGGTCCTTTAATAGTTTCTTTGATTGCTTGTGCTTTGTTTTCACCAAAAGCAAGTAGGATAATTTTTTTTGCATTCATAATAGATTTAATTCCCATAGAATAAGCATGCGTCGGTACATCTTCTTCTCTTTCGAAAAAGCGTTTATTGGCTTCGCGAGTGGAATCAGTTAACACGACTTTATGTGTAAGTGAATCAAAGGAAGTTCCTGGTTCATTAAAGCCGATATGGCCATTTGTACCAATACCTAATACTTGAATATCTACTGGATGCTCTGACAAAATATCTTCATAACGAGAACATTCTGCTTCTGCATCGGTCGCTTCTCCATTTGGTAAGAAACTTTCTTTAAATGCTTTTTTAGAGAATAATAAATCGTTCATATAGTAATGATAACTGTTTGGGTCGTCTGCTGCAAGACCTACATATTCATCTAGGTTAGTTGTTGTTACATTTTTAGTATCTACATTACTCTTTACAAGCTCTGCATATAGGGTTTCTGGCGTACTTCCTGTTGCTAGCCCTAATGTTTTTACTTCACCAGAGGTAATGCCTTTTTCAATCAATTCTAAAGCTTTTTTTGAACCTGTTAATTTATTTTCTGTTGTGATAAGTTGCATAGTAATTATCTTCCTCTCAAGAATGTTTTTTTCCGAATGAATATGTGGCAGTTATTTGTAAATCATCATCTAAAATATTGAAATCTGCATCTTTACCTGCTTGAATAGCACCTTTTTGTGTTAAATTAAACTCCCGAGCTTGGTTTCCAGAAGACATAAGAACTGCTTCTTCCACAGTACAACCAGTAAATTTAATCATATTACGGAAACCATCATCATAAGTTAACACGCTGCCTGCAAGTGTTCCATCTTCTAAACGAGCTTGTTTATCTTTTACGATTACTGTTTGACCGCCAAGTTCAGATTTTCCTTCTGGCATACCTTTTGCGCGCATGGAATCAGTAATGATACAAAGATGTTCTGCACCTTTCATTTTATAAGCTAATTTCACCATATCGGGGTGAACGTGAATTCCATCAACAATTATTTCAGCATTAATACCTTGCTCAAGTAAAACGTGCCCTGGAACACCTGGCTCGCGGTGCGTCATTCGGTGACAAGCATTATATAAATGAGTGGCATGGGTTGCTTTACTTGTTTTCAAGTGTTCCCGAACATCATTAGAGTGTCCAATACTCGGAACAACACCTAGTTCAAAACAAAAATTCTCAAAGTCCGCAGAAGTTTCATGTTCTGGTGCATAGGTTACTAATTTGATTAAACCACCAGAAATATCAAACCATTTTTTAAAAAGTTCTAAATCAGGTGCTTGAATGTATTCTTCTGGTTGCGCGCCTTTAAAGACCTTTGAAACAAATGGACCCTCTAAGTGAATTCCACCAATTACTGGCTCTGTTTGTGCTACTTCATTGATTACTTTTAATGCTTTTTCAATATTTTCATGTGATTGTGTCATTGTTGTTGGGAAGTAAGTAGTAATCCCTTCATTTAACATACCATTCACTTGTTTTCTAAGCGCTTCTGGATCTGCATCCATTGCATCAAAACTATAACCACCGTGGGAATGAACATCAATAAATCCTGGAACAATTTTTTGTCCTTTAGCATCAATGACTTCTTCTATATTATCTGCTTGAAAATCAGCCATGGAACCAACTTCCAAAATCTGTTTGTCAAACCTAACAAAAGCGTTATCAAGAACTCCTTTACCAGTATAAATTGTAGCGTTTGTAATTACTTTATTAGCCATTACATATTGCCTCCTCGTTAAATCGGTCTATACCAATTATTATAACATGTATCTATTAAAATGCAACTTATCTTTTCCTATTTACCCCGAACGATATAAAAATAAGCAAAAATAAAACTTTGAAAAAATAATTTCAAGCATTATAGCTAGCCTATTCCATATTATAAAAAATGATATAGCGCTTATTTAGGTAAAATACTAGCTGTATCAATTTCTAGTTAGTTTGAAAACAACCCCTACATTCGAATATAAAAAAAGATTGTAAGCAAAATGATTTCTCACTTTGCCAACAATCTTAAGTGTCGCACTTTTTATTTATCTTCTTCTTTTGGTTCTTCTTTTTTCTCTAATTCTGGAATAAGCACTTCTTTTTCTTCTTTTGGTTTTTCTTTTGCTGCTTCTTTTTCCAGCTCATTTAATTGATCTTCCATAGATGCTTTTTCAGGCTTTTTGAAATTTTGTTTTTCGCGTTCAATAATTTCATCTACCATTGTTGTAAAGTTTTGTGCTTTATCTTTGATGACTTCTTTACTTTTCTTCGTTTTCTTTTCTAACTCATCCATAAGATCATCAAAGGATTGAGAAAGTTCTTTGTTCATATCTGCTTTTTTCTCAGCTTCATCTGCTAAATCGCGTTGTTTTTGCGCTTCATGGTAATCACTTACGCTACCCCAACTCATATCATGAATTACTTTATCCATTTTTTCAGATGTTTCTGTGGCATTTTTTTCCGCCATTTCAGCTAGATGTTGTGTTTTAAGATTTTTCCATTTTAAGCGCATTTCGTGCATCCGTAATTCCAATTTTTCAAGTTGCTCTGATGCTTGTTCATAATGACCTTTTGTAGCTTCTAATTGTTCTTCATATTGAGCCACTTCTTCTAGAGCAAAATCTGCTAACTTAGTTTCACCTGCTTCTTTTGCAATTTCAGCTTGGTGACGACGTTTTTCAACATAAACTTCCATTTCTTTATATTCTTTGTAGAAAAGAGATTTTAATTCACGTTGTTTTTCAACCATACGTTCTGCATCTTTCATTTCTTGTTTGGTTTTATCCATATAGTAGCTCACTGAATTACGACGTTTTTCTTCACGTTTCTCAATCTTTTCGCTTACTTCTTTATTCCATTGTTTCATTTTTTCAAAAAGGTTTGCCATTTTTTTCTCCTCCAATTATTTATTGTATGGGTAGTCAAAGATATCATCATTTTTTTTAGGTTTATTTTTATTTCTAGTTAGGAAGTAAATAATTGCGCCAATAATCACGACAACCAAAATTCCTTTTAAGTTAGCTAGAATAATCAAGGCACCAACGCCGATTAAAACTCCATATAAGATTTTCTCTCCTAAAGAACGTGCTTCGAGAAGTTTCTTTAATGACCAAAAGCCTAGTACTGCACCAATTGTTGCCATAATTGCTGGCCATAGTACTATAAGTATCATTGAAATTAGTAAAACTATTAATACACCGATCAAAATTGCTCTCAATACGTCTACCTCCTTACTTCCAAGAGTAGCTAATTTATCTTTCTTTTATTACTGTACTTATCATAACGCTATGTATCAACTTGAAGAACCCGCTGTAGAAGGAAATTCACCTACAACCTGAGTCCTATTATCTACTTAAAGGATAACATATTTTCATGACAATTAGGAAACATTCCAAGTAAAAAACAGTTTGTCTCTTGCTAAACACAAGAAACAAACTGTTTTAAGAACTATTTAATTTTTTCTTCATATTGGATGGATGAAACCCCACCTTCTGAAACCATGTTGGCTTCTTCAAGTTCCGTTTCTGAAATATCGGCTTCCTCATAGCGCGACCTAATATCATTTACTTCATCAAAAGGGGTAGGTGGATGTTGTTTTTTCACCACATAAACTGCTACACAGGCAACCACCCCAGCAATTGTTCCAGCAATAATACCAACTTTACTTTTCACACTATCAACCTCCTCTTGAAATCCTCTATATTATTCCCTAAAAAAAGAAAGGCAAAACAAAAAGGAGCTGGAAATTCCAACTCCCTCTTTCTTGCTAAAAATGTAAATAGTTGCTTTTTGGTTTGCGAATAAAACAAAGCATTGCTGCAACTACAAAGATTAATGCTGGGAAAAAGCCTATTAAAACAGTTGAAACAAGCGATACAATTCCCGCTAATAAGAATAAAAAACCAGATAGAACGGGCTTTTTGTTATTAACAATGTAGAATATACCAACTATCCCAAGAATTAAAGTGATTATTCCACCTGATAAAGCTACCCACGACAACGTATGTACAAAATCTAATACTCTATCAGCATCTGGAATTTCACTTTTTGGAATATCCCATTCAGCCATTGTTTGATAGTAATTATTATAATAAGTAGTTAATCCTTCATTGGCTTTAGAACCATTTACCATTAAAAATCCTATAGTAGCAATTGCAGCTTGCATTAATACACTAAAAACTAGACCAATAATAGCAAGTACAACTTCACCTGTTCGTTTAATCATTCTAAATGCCTCCGTTTCTTCGCTTATTTTTACAGTATACTATATGTGTTCCTGAGAATAAACCATTAATTTTACAGAAAAAGAAGACCAATCGTGCGTTTTTAAGTAAAAAAATGTATAATTTGTTCATAACGAAATATAAAGGGGCGTAAAATAATGCTAAAGCGTGTGTTCTTCTCCATTATCTTACCACTAGGCTGTTTAGTTGGAGCACTATTTATACTATTAACCATCAATACTTCCTATCCAAAAGCAGCACAAGACACCATTCCTACGATTTTTATTCATGGTTATCGTGGTACTGATCGCTCACTTCATGGAATGATACGTCGCTTTGATCAAAAATATGATTGGGCAAAAGAGACATTAACTGTAAATGTAAGCCCTGATGGAAATATCTCGACTACAGGTACATATGATAAATCAACAAAAAATCCACTTATAAATATTGTGTTTGAAGATAATCGGGCAACTTTACCACAACAATCTATGTGGACGAAAAAAGTTATGTCCTACCTACAGCAAAACTACGAAATCAAAAAATTTAATGCAGTTGGTCATTCGATGGGCGGGGGCGCTTGGGTAGCTTATTTAGCAAGTTATGAAAAAAACAAATCCTATCCACAAGTAAATAAAATTGTATTTCTAGCTGTACCATTTTATCCAGAAGAGTATGTCAACGGCGATCAACAAGTGGATATTAAAAATGCCAACAATGTGCATACAAAATTTGCTGAAAAAATGGCAAAAGTATTGCCTACTAATACAGAAATTATGATTATTGGAGGAAACCTAGAAGATGGTTCTAATAGTGACGGAGAAGTTAAATTAGATAGTGTGCTATATGGTCAAAAATTATTTGCACATCAAAAAGTGACTACTCATGTAATTAAAGGACCACAAGCAACTCATAGTAGCATGCATGAATCTACTGTTGTAGATAAATATGTTGGCTCATTTTTATGGGGACGGAAATAAAAGTTAAAGGAAGTTTATTATGAAAAAAATTATTATCGGAATTATGATGCTTGCCGTAATTATTACTGGTTTTGGTGTGATATTCCTTCATTTCGAACCAACTAAAAAGAATGCAACTCTAAATACAGCAACTGCTGAGACAAAGAAAAAAGAAACAGCTACTAAAGAGACAACATCTACATCAGAAATAGCTATACCAACACTTTTTGTTCACGGCTATTCAGGTACAGAAAACTCACTTGGAGGGATGATTAATCGCTTTGCAAGTAATGGTGATGTGACAAAATCACTAGTTATGACAGTAGCAACTGATGGTGAGATTTCGACAACAGGTACTTATGATAAATTTAGCCACAACCCTACCATTCAAGTTATTTTTGAAAATAATAAAAGTTCGATGGTTAATCAAACACTATGGATAGAAAGCGTTATGAAAGAACTGAAACATAATTATCACATTGAAAAAGTTAATGCGCTTGGTCATTCCATGGGAGGTGTGAGTTTAACTAACTATATTGAAAAAACAGGGAATGATACAGCTTATCCGGTTATTGAAAAGCTTATTTTGATAGGTGCGCCGCTAAATGGGCTAGTCATTGGTGATAATGGTATTACAGCTTATGACTTAACAGAAGATGGACCAAAGCAATCTTCTGAACGCTATAGCAATTTTATCAAGAATAAACAAAATATCCCTACTCAGTTAAATGTTTTAAATATTGCCGGTGATACACTGGATGGGACTAAAAGCGATGGTAGTGTTTCGGTTGCAAGTGCTCTTTCTGGTAAATTTATCTTTGAAAACCAAGTAGCCAGTTATGAAGAGAAAGTTTTTACTGGAAAAAATGCTGCTCATAGTAAACTCCACGAAAATAACGATGTTGATACAATGGTAGCAGAATTTCTTTGGAAAACAGAAAAAGTAGATTAAGCACTGGCTTAATCTACTTTTTTCTTACGCCCAAATATCGTACGTTTTTCTTTGTCCTCTGCATTTCTCACATCTAGAATATCTAATAAAAATACAAATACTGGTATCCCTACAATTAATCCCCATACGCCAAAAAATGTTTCAGAAAAAATTAATACGATAAACGTATAAAAGACGGGCAAATTGGTTTTGGAAGACATTAGTTTTGGATTTAAAATATACGTTTCCACTGCATGAACAATCACAACTGTAATTAAAATATAGAAAACATCTTGAAATCCACCAACAGAATATGCAATAAGAACGAGTGGTATACAAGAAATAATAACTCCAGCTACTGGAATTAATCCAAGAACAAACACCATTATAGAAAGACTTAATAATTGCGGAAAATCCATTAAATATAACGCAATAGTTGTAATAACTGTATTTACAAGTGCAATCATTAATTGTGCCTCTAGTACCACTCCAAAAGTGGAAACAAATTTCTTCCCAAAAAATGCTGCTTCTTTAAAAATAAAGCCAATCTTACTTGATAAAAATTGTCCAGTAAAAGAAGCGACACGTTCTTTTTCAAGTGAGAAAAATAAACTTAGTATTAGTGCTAAAAAGAAAGATAATCCAATTGATCCTATCCCTGAAAGCGAAGCGATGATAAAATCAACGCCAGTTTGTAAGTATTTTTGAATATTAGATTCTTTTAAAAATCCAATTATCCAATTCACTACCGCATTATCACTTGGATTATTATAAATTTTCACTAACGAATCCACTAATTGAGAAATTTGATCAATTAATATTGGTAAAAAATGAACGATTGCTATATACAAAAATATTGCAACTAATGTGTATAAGACAATCACGATTAGCTTTCTTGGTATTCGCACTCTTTTTAAAATCACATTTTCAAGTCGAGTAACTAAAAATGCAAAAATAAAGGTTAACAAAATTAAATCAATCATACTTCTTAGTAAGTAGAGTACAATTCCAAGCAAAACAAACACAAATACCCGTTTTGCTGTGTTATTCGCTTTAAGTCTTTCTAACCAATTCATCTTCTCACCAGCCCTTTTCTTTCTCTATTCTATCATAATTCAAAAAATAAGGTTTACAAAAACTTTATTCCTATGTAAAATAGAACCAATCATCCTACCTTTAAAGGAGTGAATATTATGGTAGAAAAACTAGCACGCAAATCGCTAGCTGAACAAGCTTATGAACAAATAAAAAGTGAAATCACTAGTGGTACTTGGAAAATTGGTGAACGTATTCCTAAAGAAGCTGATTTAATGACTCAATTTGGTATTAGTCGAAATACACTTCGAGAGGCTATTCGCGCGCTTGCACATATTGGACTACTTGAAACGAAACAAGGCGATGGTACTTTTGTTAGAAATGATAGTGAACTTAAAGCGATTATGCAAAAACGTGTTCGGGAATCCTCTGTTCAGGAAATACTGGAAATTAGACATGCGCTTGACCGGGAAGCGGTTATTTTAGCCTGTTCACGCCGCACAGAGCAAGATTTACAATCATTAAACCACTATCGCGAACTTTGTATAGAAGCTAGTAACAAAAAAGATATTTCTATGTTTATAAAAGCAGATACAGCCTTGCACTTAGCTGTTGTAAAGGCGGCTCATAATCAATTATTGCTTGATATGTATGCAAATATTTTAGAAGAAATCCAGTTTTCCATTACAAGTACAACAGATATTAATCCAAGCGAAAATAAGCATCATGGTCACACGGCACTTATATCTGCCATAAAAGAACAAAACAAAGAACGAGCAGCCTATGAAGTAACGGAATACATCACCTACTTCCAACAAGTTGCTATACAGAATGGAGAAAAATAATGAATGTTGATTTAACAGAAGACAAAATCCTTACTCGATCAAGTAAGGTAATGCTTATTATCGGTATTATTTTAATTGCTGCAAATTTACGAACACCTATTACTTCAGTTGGTCCACTGATGGGGCTAATACAATCTGATTTACATTTAACTAACACTATGGCAGGTTTGCTTACGACTATCCCGCTACTTGCATTTGCCGGGTTATCACCATTTGTCTCTAAACTAAGTCGCTCCCTAGGAATTGAGGTGCTTCTTTTCATTGCACTTTTAACACTTGTTATTGGTAGTTTTCTTCGTCCGTTTGGTGGCACCGGAAACTTATTTATAGGTACTTTTCTCATAGGGCTAGCTATCGCAGTTGGAAATGTACTTTTACCTAGTTTAATAAAAAAAGAGTTTCCATTTAAATTAGGATTAATGACAGGGGTTTACTCTATTTCAATGAATTTGTGCTCGGCAATTGCTGCTGGATTAACAGTTCCGATTGCAATGAATAATCCCTATAATTGGCGAGGAAGTATGATTTTTTGGGCATTACTGGGAGTTTTAGCGTTTGTTTTTTGGTTACCTCAATTAAAATTCAACCAAAAAAACACTGTTAAAATAGCTTCTCACTTAGCAACAGCTTCTGTATGGAAATCTCCACTAGCTTGGAAAATTTCTTTATTTATGGGTTCACAATCAGCCATTTATTATATTTCGATTGCGTGGTTACCAAATATTTTAGCAGAGCAAGGTTTATCAAATACGTCCAGTGGATTAATGTTGTCGCTTATGCAATTTGCTGTAATGCCTGTGACTTTTATTATTCCGATTATTGCTGGTCGAATGAAAAATCAGCAGTTACTTGTTGGTATTTCCATCTCATTATTTCTATTAGGGATTTTCGGGATTATGTTTGCAAATGGGAATCTAATTATTTTGTCACTAGTTATTATTTTATATGGAATTGGTTCGGGGATGGCTTTTAGTCTTTCGATGATGTTCTTTAATTTGCGAACAGCAAGCGCTGCCGAATCAGCAGATTTATCAGGAATGGCACAATCTATTGGTTATTTATTTGCCGCTTCTGGTCCAATACTTTTTGGGACACTGCATGATATTCTTGGCAGTTGGCAACCAACCTTATATGTTCTAATTGGTATTTCCCTATTAATGCTTTATTGTGGTCTAGATGCTGGCCGAAATAAATTTTTATTTGCGCACAAAAATTAAAATTGCACATAAAAAAACTAGTGCGGAAAAAGGGAGTAAACCGCACTAGCAAAAAGGGAGTTTGGGATTTTCATTCTAAAAAGGGAAAGAAATGAAAATGTTTTGCTTGTTGTTAGCTTATACATATAATAACTTTTCTAAAAAAGAATGCGCTGAAAGGCAAATGATAATTTCATGAGATTTCAACAAAGTTTTTCTCAGTTTTTTTTTCGTAGTTTTTCAAGTTTTTCAGCAATACGTTTTTTCATATCGGCTGTTTCTTGGGGTTGTGTGATTATTTCATTAGTTTCTGAAATAATCACTACATCCCCTTCTTTAATAGTTGGAGCTAATTTATTTTTTTCGACCAACCATTCTGTATTATTTGGTTCTAGTAAAAAAACTGCTTTTCCATCCTCTATTCTGTCCAAAATCGCTTTTTTCAAACTAATCACCTACTTTGTCACAGCAATGCCTTGTTCTTTTATCTGTCTCACTATTCCATCGCCAATGCCGTTAATTTTTTTTAAATCATCCAATGTTTGATATGGCCGCTCTGCGATGATTTTATCCGCAAGCGCCGGTCCGATTAGTGGCAGTAGTTCCAATTCTTCTTCTGAGGCAGTATTAATATTAATTTTTTCTGGTAATTCTTCTGAAGTGGCATCTTCTGTTTTTTGTGTTCCTTCTTCATTATTGTAGCTACTTCCTGGTTTTGGTGTTCCATTTTTTTCCGTTTGAACATGGATTTTTTCGCCGTCTGTTTCAATGGTTACAGTCCCATTTACATCGGTTCCGTAAGTAGCGATTTTTCGATCTTTTAGCCATTCTAATACTTCTACATGTGGGTGACCGTAGCTGTTTGCAAGTTCAGCGGAATAAACTGCTACTTGTGGTTTAATTTCATCTAAGAAGTAGGGTTGATTCGATGTAGAAGAACCATGGTGACCTAAATCAAGAATGTCTGCTTTCAAATCCTCATCGCTTTCAACCATTTCTTTTTCACGCCCTTTTTCCGCATCACCAGTAAAAATGGCTGAAATATCTTTATAAGAAATTTTTACTGCAATAGAATCGTTATTAGCATCATTTTCTAACTTATCTGGGCTAAGAACGGTTAAGTTAAATGGTCCAAAAGTTGCTGTTTCACCCCGCCTTGGTTCTTTATAAGTGGCATCAGAAGCAAGGGCTGCATCAATCACTCTTTCATATATACTACTCGAAAAAGCTAGCCCATCCATCCAAATCTCTTTTGGTTTATATGTAGCAATTATTTTATCCGCATTTCCAATATGATCGGCATGCGGGTGTGTTAATAGCAACAAATCTATCTTTTTCACATTGGCTTCTTTCAAATAGGTCAATATTCGATCATCATCTTGTCTACCTGTATCAATTAGGATGGTCGTCCCATCTTCTGCTTGAATAAGAGTGCTATCACCCTGTCCAACATCAAAAAATTGGAATTCAGCTCCTGTTAATGACTTCTCTGTTACATTAGATGTTTTTTCTGGCTGTGTTGAAAAACTACAACCGCTTAGAAATAAAGCGATTAAACTCATACATATTACTAATTTCTTTGTCATGCTATTCCTCCTGCTCTCTTAGTAGAATAGCAAAACCCCGTAAAACAGTAAAGGCTTTTTAAAATAAAAACCGCATGCAATCAACTTGATTACATACGGCTATTTATGTGGCAGTCATTTCACTTTTTCTTTAAAGGAAAATGATACTTCTTCGGTTTTTGGTTCATAGTCGATTTTCCAATCATGATCTTTAAAATACCAATAATCATGATCTTCAATAAAGAAGGTTAAATCTTCTTTTTCTTCGGCCACTGCTGCTTCTTGCGGTTTTTCAGCGGTTAAACCAATAGAGAAACCAGGGTGCAAGGAACTATTGGAACCACCATATTTCGCAAAAAGTCGGATTCCATTACCATCTGAAACATCAAACTCATCATGAAACCATTTATTTGCTTGGTCCGTTACCTCGATATTCATACGCTCACTCCTCGTTCCAAATTATTTGTACAGAATTTCCACTTTATGTTACTAAAGAATAGCAGATTTTTCGTCTGATTTCACTTTTTCTGCTTTTTGTTATGAAGTTTATATACCTCTTTCTGCTATTATCTAAACCAAATTGTATTAAAACAACTTAAAAATGATAACATTGTACTACAACAGATAAAATAAAAAAACTGTGCGGAAATAAAATTCCCGCACAATCTTCACTTTTTTATTCTAATGGTGCTTTACCTAAGAATGCTTTAAACATCCAAATATGTTTATCGATACTTGCCTTAAAGGAAATCAACATATCATTTGTGACATTATCGCCTTCTTTGTCAGTCAGCTCAATACCTTGTTGATATTCATCTCTAAGTAATTCTAATGTCCCAACTAAATCTTCCATTAATTGATCCATTGTTTTTGGTTTTGTATAAGGAGCTTCTTCTACACTTGCATTTTCTAAAAACTCTTTCAAAGTAGAGAATGGACTGCCACCGATTGCAATTAAGCGTTCTGCTACTTCATCCATTTGCTCTCCGAATTCGCTATATAAGTCATCCATTTTTTCATGTAACGTAAAGAAATTATGACCTCGCATATACCAATGGATTTGATGGATTTTTACTGTAAATACATTTAAATTTGCTACCTGATGATTCAAAAATTCCTTTGTGTCTACTGAGTTAATTGTTTTCATAATAATTCCTCCTTATTTATAATCGTTATTACTTAATAATTATTATAAACTACTTTCTTTCCCATGTCTAGTGTGGAAACCATCACAAAGTATTTACCACTGCTAAAAATTATTAAACATTTTATCAGCCTTCTACTACACTTTTATGATAAAATAAAAACTAGACTTAATCAATTAGGAGGCATATAGAATGGATTATTCACACCGTTTTCAAGTGAATTTAGCTGGTATGATTGATATACTCTCTAATCACTTATATGATGAAAAAGATGTATATATTCGCGAAATATTGCAAAATGCAACAGATGCAATTAGAGCCAGAAAAAAGATAGAACCCGAATTAGAAGGTCAAATACATGTTTCTTTATCTGGTAAGACAGACGAAAAAACATTAATTGTAGAAGATAATGGTATTGGTTTAACGGAAGAAGAGGTGCATGCATTCCTTGCGACTATCGCTAATTCTTCTAAAGGCGAAAAAAAGTTTGAAGGTCAAAGCGCTAATGATTTTATTGGTCGCTTTGGGATTGGCTTACTTTCTTGTTTTATTGTAAGTGATGAAATTGTGATGATTTCTACTTCGAAAAAAAATAACGAAACAACAGAATGGCGCGGAAAATCCGATGGAACCTACTCTGTTCGTAAATTAGATACAGAATCGCGCGAACCTGGAACACAAGTATTTTTACGCCTTAGAGCTGATTTAGAGGAACATCCAGAATGCGAAGAAACTCCGTATTTAATTAATACACTTCGAAAATATGGTTCCTCTTTAGAAAGTACAATATTAATAGAAAAAAATGGTTTTGAAGAAAGTATCAATGGATGGACTAAACAATTTGCTAATAAAGAGACGTTACATCAACTTCCGCGAGAACAAATTATTCGTTACGGAGAGCATATCCTTGGAACCCGTTTTAATGATTATTTTTTAATTGAAAATGAGTCTGGTCGGACTTTTGGTATTGCATATATGATTCCTTATACTGTTCAAATGAATGCTGTTCGCAAACAAACTGTATTTTTGAATAATATGTTTGTTACAAGTGAAGCAAACAATGTCTTACCTGATTGGGCATTCTTTGCTGAATGTGTACTCTGGACGGATGAACTTCAACCTGTGGCTTCTAGGGAGTCGTTTTATAAAAATGAACGGTTAACTGATGTAGCAACAGAACTTGGTGTAGCACTTAAAAAAGGTATTGAAACATTACCAGAAAAAGCACTAACGAAATTACTAAATACGCATTATCTAGGTTTTAAAGCACTTGCGAGTGAAGATATCCCATTTTTAACACTGATTTATCCTTATTTAACTTTTAAAACGTTAAATGGGGAGGAAAAGCTAGCAGATATTTTGAAAACTGAAACTACCATTTATTATACTTTTTCAGTAGATGATTTCAGACAAATGTCCGATATTGCTCGTTCAAGCGGATTGACCTTAATAAATGGTGGCTACTCTTATGATACACCTATTTTAGGAACGTTGAATCATTTGCTCGAACAAACAAATTTTGTTTTAATTCAACCAGAAGAATTGACAGATAAGCTCTTACCAATGACGCTTGAAGAAGAGTCTGCTTATCAATTAATTTTGAAAGAATTAAACCAAATGATGATGGAATTTGATGCAGATGTCGCTATTAAACATTTTGAACCCAATAACTTACCAATTATTTTTATTCATTCAGCTGCTACACAAGCATCTCGCGAAATGGAACGAGCTGCGGAAGAGACAAGTTCTGTTTTTAGTGATATTTTAGAGAGCATTCAAAAAGAACAGACTCCTGCCCCACTTGCGCATCTGTATTTAAACCTAGACAATGAATTAATTAAACGACTTTTTACATCTGGTAAATCTATTGATGAACTAAGTGTTATTGTAAATGTACTCTACATTCAATCATTGCTACTTGGACATTATCCACTTAAACGAAAAGAAATGGAATTAATGAATCAAAATCTAATACGCATTTTAGAATTACTTTAGGAGGGAAATATATGAGTTATTTAGAAGATTTAGAAATGGCATGGCAAATGGAAGATGATGCAGAAAAGATTAAAGTATTAGAAAGAGCCATTGCAAGCGCAGATATGTATAATGATGTGGATAATGCAATTGAAGCACGCGAAATGCTCATTGATACTTGTTTAACTGCTGGTTTCCCAAAAAAACAACTACAAGCTTTTAGTTGGTTAGTAAAGAAATGGGAGGATGACGAATCAATTATTGATCTTTATTCCTTATTTTGGAAATACAAATGGATTAGTGAACATGTTCCAACATTTGACGAGATTTCTAAAGAACAAGTAGATAATCTTTTATTGGATATGAAAACCAAATTTGAACAGCAAAATTATTCGCTTCGTCCATACTATAAAGTTACAACGCTTGCAGCCATGCGGATGGGTGATACAAAAAAAGCAAAACAATACTTTGAAAAGTGGCATTCAACCAAAGCTGATTATTTAAATGATTGCCCTGCTTGCGAAACAAATGATCAAGTAGACTATTATTGTTTTACTCAGGATTACGAAACAGCAAAAAAAGTAGCTAAATCAATTATTAAAGGTAAACAAGGCTGCGCAGAAGTTCCACATTTGACTTACGGTAATATGGCTCTTGCTTATTTAGAGTTAGGTGATACTAAAATGGCGCAGGAATGTTTTGATAAAGGATATCCGCTTGTAAAAAACAAAAGCGCATTAGTTCCACCACTTGCGAACTTACTTCAATATTTAGTTCGCTCGAAGCAACTTGAAAAAGCACGAGAAGTATTTGATACAAATAAAGAAACAGCCCTTCAATCAGAGAGTGGCTTAGATCGGCTTTTATTTCTTCAAGCCGCATATCCCCTATTTGATGCAGAAAAAGAAGCGGAATTAGTAGAGCAAACGGAGGCACTTACAGCTAAATTTGACGCTCGGAATGAAAATAATTATTATAGTAATCGTCTAAAATAAGTTTTTAATACATGATCAGTCAAATCCGATTTTTACGGCTTTACTGATCATGTTTTTCGATTGCGCTTATGACTTTTTTTAGGATAATACAGGAAGGAGTTGAAAAAGATGAGCATTTGGATTGATAATGGAAATCCAGGCGTATTAGAGCAAGCAATTCGTACAAAAGAAGCGGAATTAGGTGTCACCTTACCTACCGAATATCGCGAATTAATCCTAAAGCAAAACGGCGGACTTATTAGAAAAAATCATTTTAAAACAAGTGAGCCTACTTCTTATGGGCTTGATTATGGAGAAATATATTATTTGGCTAGTTTAGATGAATTACTACTATCTATTCCGGAACAAAATGATGTGGAGCTAGCTGGTAAACAAATCTTTTTCCATCAAGATGAAGCTCGCTATATTGGTTTTTCTTACACAGATGACCTTCAGAACCCAAGTATTATCTATGTAGACTTTGAAACTTTACAAACGCTTGTGATTGCAGAAAATATGGCTGATTTTTTAACCCAGTTATATTTTAGTCCCTTTCCAATTGATATGGCAGAACATTTTTCACGTTTCAAATTAGATCAAATTCTTGCCTCATGTGAT
Source organism: Listeria immobilis (assembly GCF_014322845.1). Classification (NCBI taxonomy): domain Bacteria; kingdom Bacillati; phylum Bacillota; class Bacilli; order Caryophanales; family Listeriaceae; genus Listeria; species Listeria immobilis. Next base: position 123,909 of record NZ_JAASUA010000006.1, read on the forward strand.
GTGCAAAAAACGCAGCAGTTAATGGAAAGTTTAGAAGATTATCCAGATAAAAACTGGTATCTACAAACTTTAATCACTATTTTACAAAAACAAGCGATTCCTTATAATATCCTTGCTTACCGTTTATTTGAAAATCAATTGCTTTATTTTCGGCGCAAATTAGCTCCTGATTTAGTAGTAACTGTTTTTTCATTACTTTCCAAGAGTAAAGGAATCGATTTAGACGAATTAGATTTATTAAAAAAGGAATGGAATGATTAATAAAGGAGGAAATTTTTTGATAAAAGTAGTATTTGTATGTTTAGGGAATATTTGTCGTTCTCCTATGGCGGAAGGACTTTTCAGAGCTGAGGTAGAGAAAGCTGGACTGAGCAACCAAATTGCAATTGATTCTGCTGCAACTGGTACTTGGAATTTAGGCAAACCACCACACCGAGGAACAAAAGAAATTTTGAAAAAACATCATGTCGATTATCAATTTATGAAAGCAAGAAAAATTTCTGCTACCGATTTTGCCGAGGCTGACTTTATTATTGGCATGGACCAACAAAATATAAGTGATTTAAAAGCACTTGCAAACAACTCAAAAGCAACAATTCGCTCACTAATGTCCTTTGTTTTAGGGGAAGAAGAGAAAGAAATTCCAGATCCTTATTATACTGGTGATTTTAAGGAAACTGAACAAATGGTCACTGCAGGCGTAAAAGCACTACTTGAATACATTACTAAACAACTGGACTAATTTTTTAAGTTACTATGTTTAAAGAATGGCCTTGCGGGAAAAGATAACCGTACAATCAAATGTTATTTCGGAAGAGGTTTTTTAAATGTTAGGCCTTATTTGGGGAATTATTGTTATTTTGGTAGTTGTATGGTTAATTGGAATTATTTTCCATATTGCGGGTGGATTGATTAACATCCTGCTCGTTATTGTTTTAATACTTGTTATTTGGAATTTAATTCAAATGGCTAGAAACAACCGTAAATAAAGAAAGAGAGCGGACTCGTTATTTAAAACAGCGAGTCCGCTCTCTTTTTATTTTTGGCTTAAATGTTGTTTTTCTAAGAACGCTTTTAAATCTAGCCGGTTTTTCTGACCTAATCCACGTGCCATTTGTTCAGACCAACTTTCAACACGCTTTCCTGATGTTCTTTCATTATAATACTGTTTTATTTTTTCATCATAGCTTGCCAAAATAGCAGGATCCATTTTTTGATACGTATTTTGATGATAAATCAATTCTTGTGGTAATCGTGGTTTAGCCTTTTCCTGATTTGCCACTGGATAGCCCACTGTTAGCCCAAATAATGGCATCGTATATGGTGGCAAATCGAGTAGTTCCGCCATTTTTTTAACATCATTTCTAATTCCACCAATATAACAAATACCTAGACCAAGCGATTCAGCAGCAATTGCCATATTTTGAGCTGCGAGCGCCGCATCAATGATAGCTACCAACGATTTTTCCGATGTAGATAAAGCTTCTATATCGACTTCTTCTCTTTCCAAAATCGCTTGATGCCTTGCTAAATCAGCTACAAAAATAAATAATTGACCTGTTTGAACCGTATAGGCTTGATTTCCAGCAATTGCCGAAATTTTTTCACGAATTTGTTTATCAGATATACCGATAATTGAATAGGCTTGAACAAAACTAGAAGTGGAAGCAGCTTGTGCACTTTTAATTAGTACCGTCAATTCTTCTTCCGTAAGTGCTTTATCTGCAAATTTCCGAACAGAATAATGTCCAAGAATTGTATCAATTGTTTTATTCACCTTAACTCCCCCTTTAATCTTGAAAAATCTTTCTATCATAATTAGGTTCTTGTAGAAGTGCGCCAAAATTTTGCTGGCGAAGTGCTTCATAAGCTAAAACTGCTGCTGTATTGGATAAATTTAATGATCGGATATGGTCTGTCATTGGAATTCGCAAACAATTTTCTTCATTTTCTTGTAAAAGGGCATCCGGTAAGCCAGTTGTTTCTTTACCAAAAATAAAAAAATAATCTTTCGTTGTATCACTATAGTCAATATCACTATAAACATGTCGACCAAATTTAGTAATATAGTAAAATTCTCCACCTTGATTTTTTTCAAAAAAGTCATCAAGAGAGTCATAATACGTAAGTTTGACATTATCCCAATAATCAAGCCCCGCACGTTTTAGCATTTTATCATCTGTTGAAAAGCCAAGTGGCCGAATTAAATGTAAAAAAGTATCTGTTCCAGCACAAGTTCTGGAGATATTTCCGGTATTTGCGGGGATTTCTGGTTGATAAAGTACGATATGGTTTGGCATTTCTTTTCACCTGGTTTCTATTAATTTGGTATAGCTGTTAATTCTTGAAGTACTTGTTCATCTTGTTCGATTTGGAGAGCTGCTTCGATGGCTTTTTCTGCCTCATCTCCGCCAATTTTGCGTAATGCCCAGCCTGCAGTTCCTCGGATAACTGGTCGCGGATCATTTTGCAAACAATTTATTAACTCTGGAACAGCCGTTTTATCTTTATAACGTGCTAAAATAATAATCGCATTGCGCTGAATAGGCTTTTTACCACGCCACGAGCCTGCCATCTCACCGAATTGTTCTTTAAATGCTCGGTTAGATATTGTAAGAAGCGGCTTTAATTCAGGTCGAACGAGTTCTGGTACAGGCTCCATTTCTGGATGAAAATGGAAATCATGACCGCGATTATATGGACAGACTACTTGGCAAGTATCACAACCATACAAACGATTATGCAACACTTCGCGATATTTTTCATCTAAGAAGTCTTTTGTTTGTGTAAGGTAGCTTAAACATATTTTAGGGTTCATTTTTCCCTCGCCAAGAAGAGACCCCGTCGGACAAGCTTTCACACATTGATTACAAGTCGCGCAAAGGTCACTTGCAGGTTGATCTGGTTCAAAAGGAATATTGGTTATCATTTCACCTAAATAGACCCACGAGCCATATTCTGGGGTTATTAATAGCGTATTTTTCCCACGCCAACCAATTCCTGCTCGTTCCGCAACTGCTACATCAGAAAGTTCTCCTGTATCAACCATTGATTTCATTCGAACTTCTGATAGTCGCTCCGCTAAAAAAGCTTCTAATAAAGCTAATTTTTCTCGTAAAATGGTATGATAATCTATCCCCCATGAAGCTCTTGCAAATACACCACGTCTTCCTGATTTTTTACTTATTGGCGTTTCTTTTAATTTAGAAGGATACGCTAGAGCAATTGCAATAATAGATTGTGGTTCTTTGAAAATAAGTTCTGGATATACACGTTCATCAAGGTTGGGATGCTCAAATCCAGTAAATAAATCTAATGCTTCTGCCTTTAGTAATCGTTCTTTTAAAAATAAAAATGGGTCAGCTGTTGTGAAGCCGATTTTTTGAATACCAATTTCATGTGCATAGGCAATTAATTCGTTTTTTAGATTAGCGTAATTTGACTTAGTATCCAAGCTTCAAGCCCCCTCTCATTATTTTCAGACAATAAAATAAACGCAATGCTTCGCTTAAAAAGGTCGAAACACTGCGTTGATAACAGGATTTTTAAAATATAAAGCGGGTGATGGGAATCGAACCCACGACAACAGCTTGGAAGGCTGTAGTTTTACCACTAAACTACACCCGCATAGTAAGTAGTTCTTAGTGTTTTAACAACTTTTATATAATACCATTCTATGGGAGTTTTGACAAGACTTTTTCTAGAATTTCTTTAATTAAATTAAATAGCTATTTTATTTCTATATTTATTCACGTTTTTTTCATATTTCACCTCTAAAATAAGACGTATTATCTTATGGAGAGAAGGGAAAAATATGAGAAAGTGGATTAGAAACTTAGACTTTTATTTTGTCGGGATTATCATTATTGCTATCTTTTTTAATTTTTATGGTATTTGGAATGATGATACTGTAAATCCTTACTATACGGCAGCGGTGACTAGCATGGTACAAAACTTCCATAACTTTTTTTATGGTGCTTTTGATCCAGCAGGTTTTATCACAGTTGATAAGCCACCTGTTGCACTTTGGTTGCAGGCGATTAGTGCGTTGATTTTTGGAGTTCATGGTTGGAGTGTAATCTTGCCTCAAGCACTAGCTGGTGTTGGTTCTGTTATATTACTTTATATTTTAGTTAAGCCAAAATTTGGTGAATGGGCTGCACGGATTACAGCGCTAATTATGGCACTCACTCCTATCGCTGTTGCTGTTACGCGAACAAATAACATGGATGCTATTCTTGTTTTCATTTTATTACTAGCAACTTATTTTCTTTTTAAAGCGGTTTATCAAGCAAAATTTCTTTGGCTTTTGCTTGCCTTTTTGCTCATTGGTGTAGGTTTTAATGTTAAAATGCTTCAAGCCTTTATGGTCGTCCCCGCTTTTGTGTTATTTTACTTTATTACGGTTAAGTTAAGTTGGAAGAAAAAAGTTATTCAATTATTCGTAGCGCTAGTTTTGATGTTAGGTGTTTCGGTTTCGTGGGCAGTTATCGTTGACCAAACTGCTACTTCTGAAAGACCTTATGTTGGAAGCAGTCAAACAAACTCGGTATTAGAACTGGCCTTTGGGTACAATGGTGTAGAACGGCTTCTTGGTCAAGAAACTGGAATGGGAACTACCAATAATAGCTCAGAAGCGCCTCCATCTCAAAATAATATAGGTAGCTCGAATGAATCTATACAAGCTCCTCCAAATGATGGTATGGGCGGCGGAACTCCTCCGACTGGCGGTAACGGAATGGGTGGAAATGTTGGTGGCAATACTGGTTCTAAAATGACTGGTAGTACGGGGATGTTTGGAACAGGAACAGCTGGACCACTTCGCCTATTCCAAACTGCCTTAGGAGACCAGATAAGTTGGTTCTTACCACTTGCTCTTATTGGAATACTAGCAATATTTTTAGCCTATCGAAATGAAAATAAGCGATTCTATCCACTTAACTTGAAACAAAAAGAGATGATTTTCTGGGCGGCATGGTTGCTTCCAGTTGCAGGATTTTTCAGCATTGCAGGATTTTTCCATCACTATTACTTGATTATGTTAGCTCCACCAATAGCAGTACTTAGTGGAACTGGATTAGTTGCTTTATTCCAACTATATCGTGATAAAACAAACTGGCAGAAATTTCTACTTCCCCTATCAATCGTCTTCACTGGCGCATTGCAAGCATTTTTTATTTTTTCTTATTTACCTCTGCTAGCTATTGTTACTTGCCTTGCCGCTTTAAGTGTAGCCATAATTTTAAGCGGTATCCAACTGCACACAAAGTTAGCTGCAAAAATCACAGCCTTAGCATTAGCTATTTTACTTATAGCACCGTTTTATTGGTCACTAACGCCGATTATTTATGGTGGGAATAGTTCTTTACCAGAAGCTGGTCCTCAGTTAAAACAATCTAGTCATGGCGGGTTTGAAGATGCTTCTGTAGATGAGGGATTGATTAGTTATCTAGAAAAAAATAATAGTGGTGAAACCTATTTATTTGGAACAACAGATGCTACAACAGCTGGACCATATATTATCCAAACGAAAAAAGCAGTTATGGCTCTTGGTGGTTTTAATGGTACAGACCCAACTATTACCGTTAAAGAACTGAAAAAAATGATTAAAGATGGAGAAATTAAATATTTTTATCTTCCAACAAATAGTAAATCTTCTGACTCTGATGTGGTAAAATGGATAGAAGAAAATGGTACCGAAATCGCTAGTGATGAATGGAGCAGCTCTACTTCAACTAACGAAAGCACATCAGAGAATTCAGTTAGTGGTATGCCCGGTGCGAATGGCACTGGAAGCGGGACACTTTATCAATTGAAATAAGGATGTGTGTAGTATGAATAAAGATATTGATTTTTCTTGTATAGTTCCTGTTTTTAATGAAGAGGAAGTATTAGTAAAAACTTATCAAAGACTTACTAAAGTGATGCAGTCTCTCGAAGGAACATACGAAATTATTTTTGTAAATGATGGAAGTAAGGATTTAACAAGGAGTATCTTACAAAAATTAAGCAGTGAGGATAATTGCGTTAAGGCGCTTCACTTTTCAAGAAACTTTGGTCACCAAATCGCGATTACAGCAGGAGCAAATTATGCAAGTGGTAAAGCGGTGGTTGTTATTGATGCAGATCTACAAGACCCTCCAGAATTAATTATTCAAATGGTAGAAAAATGGAAGGAAGGTTACCAAGTGGTTTATGCCCAGCGTATCAAACGGAATGGGGAAACTTTCTTTAAAAAACAATCAGCTTCTCTTTTTTACCGTATTTTAAGTAAATTAACAGATATAAATATTCCTGTAGATACTGGTGATTTCCGTCTGATGGATGCGCAAGTTTGCCGAGAATTAGCCAGTCTACATGAAAAAAATCCTTTCGTTCGCGGTCAGGTAAGTTGGCTTGGATTTAAACAAACAGCGATTCATTATGAACGTGATGAACGCGCAGCCGGAGAAACAAAGTATCCTCTCAAAAAAATGATTAAACTTTCCATTGATGGAATTACATCTTTTTCTTATCGTCCTTTAAAACTGGCTAGTTATTTAGGTGTCATTACTGCTTTTATTGGATTTGTATATTCACTCATTGTTCTTTTTCAAAAATTCTTTACAAATACAACATTAACCGGTTGGACTTCTATTATCATTTTACAACTTGTATTTGGTGGTATCATTCTATTTATCCTTGGCTTAATTGGTGAATATATTGGTCGGATATATGATGAAGTAAAGGACCGTCCACTCTATATTATAGAAGAAGAAAATGGTTTTTCTAAATAATGATTGATAAAACTCCTGGCTTAATGCTAGGTTTTTTATCATTTTCAAGTTGTTTTATTAACTATTTATCAAATTAATATGAGAAAATAAAGTAAGCTGTTAGAGAATATGGAGGCTTCTTTATGAATTTTTGGCAGGATATGATGAATTTCTTTTCATATGATAACTTAATGTACTGGCTAAGTGAGTATCGGAATTTAGGACCACTTTTAGCTTTTCTCTTACCATTTATTGAAGCATTTTTACCTTTTTTACCGTTTATTTTATTTGTGGTTGTTAATGTGAATGCTTATGGTCTACTTGGTGGATTTGTGATTTCAGTTACAGCAGCAATAGCCGGTAGCTTATGTGTCTTTTTTCTTGCACGAAAGTTTGGCCAAACACGCTTTTTACGTTTTATTTCAGGGCATAAACAAATCAAGCGCGTGATGGAGTGGATAGATCGGCATGGTTTTAGTCCTATTTTTATTTTGCTAGTGATGCCTTTTACACCTTCTTCTGCGGTTAATATTGTGGCCGGGCTTTCTAAAATAAAAGTTTATCAATTTGTTCTTGCGCTTATTGGCGGAAAAATGGTCAAAGTTTTTGCAATTAGTTATATCGGCTATGATTTTATGGATTTAATTCATCAACCGCTTAAATTAGCTATTTTAATTGTTTCAGTGGTCATTCTTTGGTTTATTGGAAAACGCCTGGAACACTGGATGTCTGGAAAAAATCTAACATAAAAACGGAAAGTACGTGATAAAACCGTACTTTCCGTTTTTTTAATAAAGTAAGTCTAAAAATTCGTCTTTTGTTACATTTCCAAAATAGGATTTTATTTCTACATCTGCTAGCGCCTCTTCCAATGATTCTCGCTTATATGTGGCATGTAGCAATTTTTGTTCGATTTCTGCTACATCTTTTACACCAAAGAAATCTCCAAAAATTTTAATAGCTGTAATTACTCCTTTTTGGACATTTAACCGTATATCTATGGATCCAACTGGAAAACGCTTTGTTCGCTCTAAATCAAATTTTGGTGATTTCCCATAGTTCCAATCCCAGTTTCCGTAACGCTTAGCCGATATTTCTCGGATTTTCTCCCAATCGGCCTCTGTTAGTTTGTACTCTTTTACATCTTCTACTTTATCTACACCGAAAATATAAAGAAGCAATAAATCACGAAATTCCTCTGTAGTCATATCTTGGTCCATAAAATCAGAAATATTAGCTACCCGACTGCGAACTGACTTAATTCCTTTTGATTCAATCTTATCTTTTCGTGGTTTTAATGATGCAACGACATTATCAATATTTAGATTGTACATCAGCGTCCCGTGAGAGAACATCTTTCCTTTTGTGGCAAACTGGGCATTACCAGAAACTTTAAACCCATCAATCAGTAAATCATTTCTACCTTTTAACTCAGCGTTTACTCCTAGACGTTTTAACGCTTCAACAATTGGTTGTGTAAATTTGGCAAAATTATGGAAAGACTCTCCATCATCCTTAGTAATAAAACTAAAATTCAAATTACCTTCATCATGATAAACTGCCCCACCACCTGAAAGTCTACGAACAACTATTACATCATTTTTTTGAACGTACTCCGTGTCAATTTCTTCTACCGTATTTTGGTTTCTTCCTATGATAATGGACGGTTTGTTAATATAAAATAACAGCACCGGCTCATCTAATTGTAATTCCGTTAAAATAAATTCCTCCACTGCTAAATTAATACGTGGATCTTTTTCATTATTATTATCTACAAAATACATGCCCCTACCCCTTTTCTTCTATATTAGAAAGTTTTAGTAAATCCTTTTGAAGCGAGTGCTATTTCTCCGTTATAAATCGCGGATGCTTCTGCTTTTAACACTTCCAAATCGCCAACTTCTGGTAAATGACTAAGGAGTAATGATTTTACATTTGCTTCTTTGGCAATTTTCGCCACTTCAATACTTGCCATGTGCACTTTGGTTTTTCCAGCCAGTTCCTGGAAAAAATTTGTATCTGCAACAAGTAAATCAGCATCTTTTGAAAAAGGAATAAAGCTATCTTGGTAAGCACTATCTGCGGTGTATACAAAAACTTTTCCTGCTGCTTCTATACGCATTGCATAGCAAACAACTGGATGAATAGTTTTTAAGAAAGTTACTTTAAAAGGTCCAATTTCTAGCTCGTCATCTTCTTTATACTCTATCGCTTTAGTAATATTTGACATCTCTAGATAAGAGTAACCGCGTTCATCCTCTCTATGCCCATAAATAGGAAGAATTGGTGGTTTTTCTTTTTTTTGTGATAATAATCGAATATGCTGTAAAATCCCAACATCTGCTACATGATCTGGATGATAGTGAGAAATTATCGCCGCATCAATATCATCTGGGTCAATATAGTTTTGCATAATAGAAACAGCACTTGCTCCCACATCAATTAATAATTTAAATCCATTTTCCTCTAGCAAGTAGCTGGATGTCCCTTCATTTGCTACTGGATATCCACCCCAATGGCCAAAAACCGTTAGTTTCATCACTGGCACTTCCTTTCTCAAAATAAACCTCTATTCATATGATACAACATTTAGAATGAAAGGAGAAATCATCCAGAAAAAAAGCAGCGAACAAAGGATACAAATGCTAAAAACAGGCTAAATTCCTCCTAATTATAATCTTTTATCCATTTTCTAAAACTTCTTCATTTTAATGCTACACTATGGGTATCTTAAAGAAGGAGCTAATATATGTTAAATCAAGCAAAAGAACAAATTCAAAATGTCGGCAATGAATATATGCGCAGACAACAAGTCATCGATAGTTTAATCACCAAAAATGTGGATAATCCAGCACAATATGTTTTTGGTCTTGCACAAGTAGAGAGCAAAACCACTGGCTTACTCTCTATCATTATGCAAGTTGTTTTTAATCGAGTCACCTTTCATAATATTGACTATATTATTGGGGCGGATGAAACGAATAATGAACTAATTATTCTTGAGTTGGATACATCCGAAAATGTTATAAATAAAACTATTTTTGAATCAGGAAGTTTATGTATTAAAAAGCACTCTCGTATTGTTAGCGAAATGCTTAACAAACGTGATCGTTATAACCGTGAGAAATTTGATTTTTCTAATGGACAGGAAGAGTTTATTTTACTAGTTGGAAAGAAAAGCATGGGTGACAGTAAATATTATTATGACAATGCCCCATTAATGAAATCACTTAATACAATCAAAAAAAATATAAAATAAAAGGATGCGTAAAATTGAAAAATTATAAAAAATGGAGCTTATGTTTAATGAGCGCCTTTATGATTACAGGCTTATTAGGTGCTTGTGGTAATGACGGCGAAAGTGATAGCAAAGCAAATGCTGATAGTAAAGAGACCAGTAAAAAAGATTCAAGCAAAGTATATTCAGGCGCAGAACTTGAAAAATACAATGTCTATGTAAATCTAAGTAACGCCATTAATACTGAGTTTAATGGCGCTCTAAATGATTATTACCAAGCATTTGCGGATGAAAATGGCAAGTTCAAAAAACCAACTGACACTAATTCGCTTTATGTAAGTGAACCAATTCAAACAACTGCAGCCATTGATGATATTAAAAAATTTATTGATAAATCCCCTTCTTTCCCAATGGATAAAGAGGCAAACAAACTTATAAAAGATGTTGCTAATGAGGTAGAAATCTTAAGTGAGTTAAAAACATACTATGAATCTAACAGTTATGTGGACGATGATTTTAAAAAAGCAGAAACTTTGCATAATAAACTTTTAGAAACAGTTGACGAAACAAATAAAGAAGTTAGCTCTTTTAACGAAAAAATGGATAAAGTAATTAATAAACAACAAGAAGCAGCAGCGAAAGAAATGAAAGATTCCGGGAAAATAACATTATATAGATTAAATGACTTTATTACTCAAACAGAAAATCTTATTACCGAACTTCAAAGCCAAGAAATAAATGCTGCTAATGTATTAGAGCTAGATGTACCCGCATTTCAAAAAAAATATGATGAATTCGCCAAATCTTATGATGCACTAATTAAAGCAAGTAAGGACAAAAAACAACTAAAAAAAGAAGATCTTACAGAAAGTGATCTTACCTTCATTTTACCTGTAGCTACAAAAGCAAAAGCAGATGCATCAGCGTTAGTAGATCGTGTAAACAAAAAAGAAGCAATAGATCAAACTAGTTTGCAAAATATTAGTAGCGGTATTAATGTAGATGGTACGCCTGAAAAATTAATGACGACTTATAATGATTTAGTCAATAATTATAATAGTTTTATCAATCTCCATTAAACAAAAACCCCCTAACAGAAACATGATTTCGGTTAGGGGGTTCATTTATTTATTCGGAAAATATTTACTTTCAAGCTCTTTTGTTAGTTTTTCAGTTTTTTGCAATTCGCCAACTGCTACAAATCGTTTTGTAGTTTCTGTAGGTTTATCACAAGTTATCAATGTGATTCTGGCATCTTTTGTTTCATCAATAACGCTAACCTCTGTCTCATCAATTGTTTTTGTTTCCGTTACTTCATATTCATATAAATTTTCTAAATCAGTCAAATAGATTTTGTCGCCCTCTTTAATTTTCATCACCGGGCCAAAAAGCATCGATTCATCTCGCATATGGTGTCCAGCAAGCGGATAATTACCTTTCCCCATAACTTGATCAGGGCGCATTGTAGTCGCTCCTGCAAGTAAATTAGCTGTATTTGTACCTTTAAAAACAAGTAAATTTACATCAACAGAAGGAACAGCGATAGAGCCAACAACGGCATCTTTATCATAATTCGTTGCACCTTTGACAACAGATGTCATCGATGGAAGTTGCACACTTTCAAAATCGAATGTAGCTTCCTTATCATTATTTTTCTTAATGTCTTCTGGTTGATATTGTTCGATTGTTTCGTGTCCACTTAAATATTTCACAATACCATTTTTAATGAATGGGGAAAAAATCAATAGTAAACCGATAACTAAAATAATTATGGCAATTGTTTTCTTTAACATATAATTCCTCCTTGTAACTATTTTATTATATAGTAGCCATCCTCTTGACGCAAAGAATATTAATAATAATTCAAAAAATATAACGCATCTGTGACAAATTTGTAAATTTATTGCCAAATTTTAGCAGATACAGATTTTTTTCTTTGAGCGGAAATATATGGGCTGCCACTCACAGTAAATCGCAGCGGGTAATAGGTTGCAATACCTTTATTTGGTATACCAATTCGATTAGTTGCTTCTATTAAATGTGGTGTTTTGGCTTCTTCCAACCAAATATTGCTATTAAAAAGTGTTTTCCCATAATCTTGCATACTTAATCCTAACGCTTGTGTCATTTTCCCAGGACCATTAGTTAATTCTATACCTGTTTTTCCATGTCTATTTTGCTCCATTCGCTGTATGGCTAATTCATCTGGTTCGATTGCTCGAATTAAAATAGCTTCTGGAATGCCTTCGTTCATCGTAATAAAATTAAGCAATACTTGCCGGTGCATTTGATACATGTAAATCGCACCAGCAGATTGAAACATAATAGCAGTTCGCTTCGTTTTAAGGTTTTGAAAACTGTGTGCTGCCATATCGGTCGCTCCTAAATATGCTTCTGTTTCGACAATATAGCCCGAAAGTATCCCATCGCATGTTTGATGAACTAAACGCAAACCAAGAACATCTCGTGCTAATTCGATTGTTGTTTTATTCTTAAAGAAATCTTTAGAAATAATCGGTTTCATTTTTCACCTCTATGTTTTCTTCTTATTTTAACAGAAATTCATTATAAAATGGCTTTTTACACCTAGTAAAATCAGTCTATTTCAGCTAAATTCATACTTGAGTCGGATATGTTATAACTTGCCTTTTATTAATCTTGTGTTAGAATTATGTTAAAGTGGGTGCTGTATGGTAAGAATTATTTTTTAATATATACAGCTTCTTTTTTCATTCTCAAAAAACAAATAAATTGAGTAAATAGTGTGTAGGAGAGGTGTTTCATGAAGGATTGGAAAATAAAAATCCAAACGTTTTTAAGCAAGAATTATGGATTTTTTGTTCTAGCCGTCATTCTGTATTGGCTAAAAACGTATATTGCATATCAAATGGAATTTAAATTAGGTATTGAAAATCTTATGCAGCAAATTTTGCTGTTTATAAATCCTTTAAGTGGGGCTATATTTTTCCTTGGCCTTGCACTTTTTGCTAAAGGACGTCGTTCGTTTATTTGGATTATCGTTATTGATTTCCTAATGACTTTTATTCTTTACGCGAACATAGTTTACTACAGATTCTTTAGTGATTTTATTACACTTCCGAATCTTAATCCAAAACAAATGCAAAACATGGGTGATATGGGTAGTAGTATCACTGCTTTACTTAGCTGGCACGATATAATTTACTTTGTAGATATTGTGCTATTAATTGCGCTACTTGCTTTCCGCTTTGTAAAACCTGATAAATCCGCTCGTATTCGCGCAAGAAAAGTGGTTGGTGTACTAACTCTTGGTATTGCAATGTTCTTTGCAAACTTAGGATTAGCTGAAATTGATCGTCCACAATTATTAACTAGAACATTCGATAGAAACTACATTGTAAAATATCTTGGTATGACTAACTATCAAATTTATGATGCAGTGAAAAGTACAGAATCATCCACGCAGCGAGCACTTGCTGACAGTAGCGATGTAACTGAAGTACTCAATTATACGAAATCAAAATATGCCGCACCAAACCCAGAATATTATGGTAAGGCAAAAGGCAAAAACGTTATTTATATTCATTTAGAAAGTTTCCAACAATTCTTAGTGAATTATAAATTAAATGGCGAAGAAGTCACACCGTTTATTAACTCTTTCTTTAAAGATCAAAATACACTAAGCTTTACGAACTTCTTCCACCAAACTGGACAAGGTAAGACGGCCGATTCTGAAATGTTGCTTGAGAATTCTCTTTATGGGTTAGCTCAAGGTTCTGCCTTTACTACAAAAGGTCAAAACACATATGAATCAGCATCAGCTATTTTAGGTCAACAAGGCTACACTAGTGCCGTTTTCCACGGTAACTATAAGAGCTTCTGGAATCGTGACGAAATTTATAAACAATTTGGTTATGATCATTTCTTTGATGCTAGTTATTATGATATGAATGAGGCGGATGTTTCTAACTATGGATTAAAAGATAAGCCGTTCTTCCAAGAGTCGGAAGAATACCTGTCTTCCCTACCGCAACCATTCTATACAAAATTTATTACGCTAACTAATCACTTCCCTTATCCAATTGATGAGAAGGATGCAACTATTGCGCCAGCTACAACTGGTGATTCCTCAGTGGATACGTACTTCCAAACAGCTCGTTACTTGGATGAATCAGTGAAAAGTTTTGTAGATTACTTGAAGCAATCAGGCCTTTATGATAACTCGGTAATTATTATGTATGGTGACCATTATGGTATTTCAGATAATCATGAAGAAGCTATGACGAAAATCCTTGGTAAAGAATACAATACTTTCGAAAATGCTCAAGCTCAACGTGTCCCATTAATGATTCACGCTCCTGGTGTAAAAGGTGGCGTTCAAGAACAATATGGTGGCCAAGTGGATCTGCTACCAACGTTACTCCATTTACTTGGAATTGATAATAAAGAATACTTGCAATTTGGTACAGACTTACTTTCTGAAGATCATAAACAATTAGTTCCTTTCCGAAATGGTGATTATATTACTCCGAATTATTCCATGATTGGTGGTAACATGTATAATCAACAAACAGGTGAACCTATTGCAACAGAGACGCAAGAAATGAAAGACACGAAAGAAAAAGTATCAAAAGAGCTAGAACTTTCTGATTCGGTCTTACAAGGCGATTTATTACGTTTCTATGCTCCTGAAGGATTCAAAAAAGTAGATCCAAGTAAATACAATTACAATAAGAAAAAAACAACTGATTCAGAAGAAAATAAATAAAAATAAGCGAGTCCTGATTATTCGGGACTCGCTTATTTTATTGGATTACTTTTTATATTCGTTTATTCATCAAGTGCCCTTCTGAAAACTGAACTAAATCCCATAAATTGCCATATAAATCCTTAAATACTGCAACTTCTCCGTATTCTGTCGTTTTCGGCTCTCTTACAAACTCGATCCCTTTTTCTATCATTTCGTTATAATCCCGGTAAAAATCATCTGTTCCTAAAAACAAGAAGACCCTACCACCTGCTTGATTACCAATAAAATCAGTTTGTATTGCTTTAGAAGCTCTCGCAAGTAAAATTGTTGTCCCTGTGGAATTAGGTGGCGATACCACGACCCATCTTTTATCTTGTTCTGGTTGATAGGTATCCTCCACTAATTCAAAATTTAACTTTTGTGTATAAAATGCAATAGCTTCATCATAATCTTTAACAACTAAAGCGATATGAACGATGGATTGTTTCACTAATTAACCCCCTTTCCCTAAAAAGAATTCATTTTTTATATTTGTGCTTATATCCTATTTTCCCAAACCATGCATAATATACGTAACAGTATCATCTATTTCTTTTGGATCATCCCAATTAGCTTCTGGCATAACAACAAATCTCGTCAACATAAAACCAACGATATTCGTTATTAAGGCGCGCATAATTGTACTATTTGGCATATCAACTATTTCGCCACGTTCTTTGTAATAATCAATCATTTGATCAAACTGCCCTTTCACATGAGTCATAAATATTTCGGAAAATTGGACTCTAAGCTCATCATGATAAAACAATTCCATAAAGTAAATTTTAATAACTTTTCCATTTTCTTTGGCAAATTCAAAGCGATTCACAATGATTTCTCGAATGAACGACTGAAAATCTGGATATTCGCTTTCAAAAACTTCTTTAACAAAGCTTTGTGCTAAAAAAGGAATAACGCCTCCAATTAAAGTCGGCATTGTAATAGCCATAAGTAAGTCTTTTTTTGTCTTATAATGCCTAAAAATCGTTCCTTCAGCCACGCCTGCTTTTTTAGCAATTTCGTTCGTCGATGTTCCAGCATAGCCCTTTTCTGCAAAAAGTTCAATTGAAGCCGCGACTATACGACGTTGTTTCTCGCTCATTTTTGTTTCTTTTTCAGTTAAATCAAGCATTTGGCGCAAGATATCTCCTTCTGCATCCACTTTCTATCGCTTCCTTTCTAATTAAACTTTCCGATATTTTTTTAACGCAAAAATATTTAATACAACAAACACGAGAACAAAACCAAGTAAAATATAAAAATCTGTCGCAAAGGAAGAAAAACCTTCTCCTTTTACCATGATAGTTGTTAATGCATCTGCTCCGTAATAAAGTGGCATAATGTGGGCAATCCATACTAACCAATCTGCCATTCCATCTAACGGGAAAATCCCACAGAACAAGATTTGAGGTACTATTACAATCGGTATAAATTGGACGATTTGAAACTCATTATTCGCAAATGTCGAAAGCAGAATCCCTAGTGCAAGCGAAACCAGACCAAGTGTAAGTGTAATTAATAAAACATGGAATAAAGAACCGTTTTGCATCATTCCGAGTACTTGAATAGAAAATACCGCAACAAGAATAGATTGCAGTAAAGCAAAAATCCCAAATCCAATCAAGTAGCCTAGTTCTAATTCTATTCTTTTGATTGGTGTTGCCATTAATCTTTCCAATGTCCCAGTTGTTCTCTCCCGCAGGAAAGATATACCGGCAATTAGAAATACAAAGAAAAAGACGAAAAATCCTATGAAAATAGGGCTTATAGTATCAAAAAAACTAGTGTCTTTATCTCCGTATACATAATCGGTCGAAATGGTTAATTTTTCAGGTCCACTTGAAAGAGAAGGAATTGTACTTGGATCTATGCCAGCTTTTGCCAACGCTTCTCCGGTTGTTTTCGCCTGACTTTTCACTTGTTGTTGCTGCTCTTGCATTAAAGTTTTTTGTAATTTCAAGCCAATTTCCTTACTAATGGTAGGCTCGCTATTTTCATATGTTACTTTTATTTTCTCACCGTTTTGCTCGAAAAATGCGTCTAAATCAGCATCTTTTATTTTATCACTAGCAGAAGTATTTTCTGGATAGTTTTTAATGGTTAAATCATTTGCTTTAAGTTCTTTTACCATTGAGTCAGAAATACCGCTAACACCTACAACTGGTTTTACCGTATCGCCTTCAAATAAATAGGTTAACAATGTGATTAGCAAGAGCGGTGCAATAAACATTAAAGCGAGTGTACGTTTATCCCGTCGAAATTGGTTAATAATCCGTTTAACAATAGCTAAAATACGCATTAGTTCTCCCCTCCAAATTCTAAAAAGGCATCTTCTAATTTACCAGATTTGGTTTTGCTTGAAAGCTCCTGAGGCGTCCCAATAGCGATTATTTTTCCATTTCTTATCATTGCAAGGCGATCACACTTTTCGGCCTCATCCATCACGTGTGTCGTTACAAGGATACATTTTCCATTTGCTTTAAGGTCTCCAAGTTCATCCCAAATACTTTTGCGTAATTCTGGATCAATTCCGACAGTCGGCTCATCTAATATAAGTACATCAGGGTCAGCAAGCACAGAAATAGCAAGTGAAAGTCGACGTTTCATTCCACCTGAATAGTTACTCACTTTTTTCGTTAAATCTGCTTGCAAATTAACTAAATCAGCGGCGTAATTCATTCTCTCTTTCTTTGTATTTCCTTTAATTGAATAAAGTGAAGCGAAAAAATCGAGATTTTCTTTAGCTGTTAAATCTGTATAGAGCGCATCTGATTGTGCCATATAACCAATTTTACTAATGACAGGAAGACTTGGCATCACCTTATTTAATACTTCTGTTTGTCCTGTCGTAGCTTTTTCCATACCAATAATTGTTTTTACTAGCGTTGTCTTTCCAGCACCGGATGGACCAATTAAGCCAAAAATTTCACCTTTTTTGATTTCAAGTGACATATTAGATAGAATTTGCTTTTTACCAATTTGAACATCTAGGTTGGTCACTTTAATTGCTATTTCTGTCATTATTTCCCCTCCTTAAAAATGAGTGATTACTCACTTTGTATTATACGTACTTTTTTGAAAAAGTAAAGGAAAAACCGAATGTAGTTAGAAGTTGCCCTCTAATACTACATTCGGTTATTTTCGTAAATATATATCGGAAATAAGGTGATCTGCGCCCTTATGAAGAACTAAATCCGCACGATACTTTGTTTTTTCGATATTTTCTTTTAAGTTGACTCCATTGATGGTATCCCAAACATCTAGCGCAAAATTTTCCGCTTCTTTTTGGTCAATTTTTGTATAGGGATGGAAATAAGAACTTTCATCTTGAAAAGCCGTTTCACGAAGCATAAAGAAACGCTCTAAATACCATTTCTTAATGTCTTCTTCATCTGCATCCATATAAACCGAGAAATCAAAAAAATCACTTGGAAATAGACTTTCATGTTGATCCGCTTGTAAAACATTAATCCCTTCGATAATCACAATATCAGGATTATGTAATGTTCTTGTCTCTTCTAACACATCATAGGTAAAATGCGAATAAAGTGGTACCTCAACGTCCTCTTTATTGGCTTTTAAATCGGTTAAAAAACGAGAAAAACGCTCACGATCATAACTTTCTGGAAATCCTTTTTTATTCATAATTCCTTGTTGTTCTAAAACTTTATTAGGATATAAAAAACCATCTGTTGTGACTAATTCTACTTGTCTTGTTTTAGAAAACCAGCGATCTAGCATTAATTTAAAAACACGTGCTGTTGTACTTTTACCAACAGCAACACTCCCTGCTAGTGCAATGATAAAAGGTGCGCGCGATTCTTTTTTCTTTAAGTATTCCATTTTTTCGCCGTGAATAAAAATGGCTTCATGATATTGAATTGCTATCAATTTAATGAGCGGTAAATAAATTTCAGAGATATCTTGTAATGAAATTCGGTCGTTTAAACCACGAATTTCTTCCAATTCCTCCGCAGTTAAAATTTGGTCTTTACTCACTTCCAGCTTGCGCCATTCTTCTCTTTGGAAATGAAAGTAGTGCTTATAATCATTCATTTGCATGTCCATCCTTTTATTCATTCGTGAAAACGTAAACAGCCTTATATAAGAATAACGCAAGCTGATTAAATCCGCAAGTAGCGATTTTAATATTTACGGTAGACATAAACGGATTTTGGTTTACCTATTTCTTTGAAAGATGACACATCCACTGATGGGATAGTCATTTTGAAAGGTGCATAGTACTCCTGCGTAATCGTCCCCTTAACAGAAAGCCAAGTATCGTTTGGGTAGCTAGTTTTTTCTGGCATTTGAACTAGCATTCCAAACACACCTGAATCTGCTACACAGTGAATAATCCCAAAACGGAATAAAAATAGTTTATTGTCTTTCGTTACATCATCATTATATACAAAGCCAGTAAATTCAATTTCTTTACCTGCAAATTCTCCAGGATAATTGTATAAAATTTCCATTGTCATTAAATAATTACTGTCTGTTACTTTTATAGGATTTTGATTGATAATACTCGCTTTTTCTTTTTCCATCATTTTTTCATAATCGGTTTGACCAAAGTAACCACTTGTATCGGGACGTAAAAATTGATTTTGGGCATAGGGATCATCCCCCGCCTCATTATTTTTTGGAAAATGAAAACCTTTTGCGGAAACAATCGTTGAATCAAGCGTCGCAACTGGAAACATAAATCCAGCAATTAAAGCATAGGAAAGTAGCCCATAAACAAGTATTTTTTTCCAAATCGTATTTTCACCTTCATGGGTATGCCCTAAATGTTCTGTTTTTGTGCCAATATCTTCATCTCGAAACACCATAATCAATTGAACGAGTGCAAGTAAAAAAGCAGCAATCATCGCAGAAAACGATAAGTAAGAATACTTCATATTGATATATTTACTAATATCACCCGAAATATGTAGCTGCATTAAGTAAAATCCAAAGCCAAATAATATAAAAACGCGAAACATCTACTCACCTTCTTTCGTTTAAATAACCAAAGCATATAAAAAGACAACAATCGTAACACTAGAAACAATTAATAAGACAAATTTCGTTTTAAAAGCACCTAACATCATCATTAAATTTTTAATATCAAGCATTGGTCCAAATACTAAAAAGGCAACGATAGATTGAGTTGAGAAAACACTGCGAAATGATGCAGCGATAAATGCATCTGCCTCTGAACATAGCGAGAGTACAAATGCGAGTACCATCATTAATAGAATAGAAAGTATCGGACCATGACCAATGGATACTAGTGTAGATGTTTTTATATACGTTTGCATTGCGGCCGCTAACAGTGCACCAAATACTAAATATTTTCCAACTGAAAAGAATTCATCTACTGCATGTTGTACTGTATGCCACACTTTTTGGCTAACTGACATTTCTCCATGAACATGTTCTTCGCCGTGATGATGATGGTGGTGATGCATATGGCTAGTATCTGCTTCTAAAGCTTGAAAATGTGTTGTAGTGATTTCAGTTGGTGCTCCAGCAGTAGCTATATTTCCGGAAGATACCGCAACCTTCTCACTGGCTGTTTCATATTTTAAAAAGCGCTCTTTTAGTCCAGTTCCTTTATAAAAATAAGCAATAATATTTCCAACTACTAAAGCAACAACAAGGCTGCCGACAACGCGTAATATTGGAACTTCCCAGCTACTACCAAATGCAACATAGGTTGAAAATAACACAACAGGGTTAATAATTGGTGCTGTGAGCATAAAAGCAATTCCCGCATGAAGCGGCACTCCTTTTGCTAATAAATTACGTACAATCGGGACAATCCCGCATTCACAAGACGGAAAAAGAACACCAATTAATGAACCAACAATAACTGCTAGAAATTTATTTTTAGGGATAACACGTGCAATAAATTTTTCTGAAATAAACATTTGAATAAATCCGGCAATAAACACTCCAATAAGCACAAATGGTAATGCTTCAATTAAAATTGAGATAAAAATCGTGTTCATTTGTAGGAATGAATCCGGAAGATGACTAAACATGGGATTCCTTCTTTCTTTGCTCTTTTAATAACTATTTGATTCTAAGCCTATCTTTTAAAGAAATCAAGCATAAAGGAAAGTTCCCATTAACTAATTCGGCTTTCGTTCCATTTACCAAATGATTCATTATAGCTATTTATTAAATGCCAAAAAAAAGCCATTCAATTGAATAGCTTTCTTTTGGCGATAACTTCTTGATAATCTTTTTCTAGTAGGGTTTTCTCTTCGGCTTTTAAATTAGGCTGCATTAATTTACCAGCGATTTCTGACATTCGCATTTCAAGAATAAGCTTGTCCTCTTCTGTGACATCGCTAGGTGCTTTACTAGCTTCGTATTCTGCAAAACTCATTCGGTAAAAGTTCATCTTGCCAGCTTCAATCACTAGAAGCTGTTCTGCTACATGCTCTACAAATGTCCTATCATGTGAAACAAAAAGAACTGTCCCAGTGAAATTTTGAATAAATGTTTCCAATGCTTCCATCGCAAAAATGTCCAAATAATTTGTTGGTTCATCAAGAATGAGAAAATTAGCATCACTTACAAGCAGCATACTAAGAAGCAGCTTCACTCGTTCCCCACCCGATAATAGCCTTACTTCTTTTTGCCAATCTGCTTCTTTAAAGTGCATACTCCCAAGCACTTCTTTTGTAATTTGTTTGTTTTGAACGCTCATATCAGTAATATTTTCTAAAAGTGATTTTGTTAAATCTAAGCCTTTTAATTCTTGGTCAAAATAGGCTATCTTTGCTTGATTATTACTTACTAGTTTAGGATTTTCTTGAATAATTTCTCTTAGAAAAGTTGTTTTACCACTTGCATTGTCACCAATTAGCGCTACTTTATCGCCTGCCTTTATAGAAAAAGCGGTTGTTGTAAATAGTTGCTTTCCAGCTATTTCATATGTGGCTTCTGCGGCACTTAAAACGGTATTTCCTTTTTTGATAATACGACTTTCTGGAGTTACGATTTTTATTGGTTTGGTTTTATGTGGTTTTTCAACATTTCCAAGACGTTCAATTCGTTTATCGAGCGCTTTAATGGTGCTATGTTGTTTTTTTTGTTGTGTTCCTTTTCCTGCTTTAAAGGCACTTGCTTCTTTTGCATTCAGTCGTTTTCCGGGTTTTACAATTCGCCCAGCTTCAACTTCATGATAGGTTTGCGAGGCTTCTAGTTGTTTCTTTTTATTTTTAAATTCTTTGTATGCCAGTTCTGCTTGATTTTCTTGTTGTTTCCTTTGCTCTAAATAAGCCTGATAATTGCCTTTATATACCTGGATTTTTTGATTTTTAATTTCCCATATTTCAGTACAAAGGCTATCTAAAAAGGCGCGATCATGGGAGATGATAATTAATGCTCCATGAAAGATTTCCCATTGTCGTTCTAAATGTTTTACGCTTTCCACATCCAAGTTACTGGTTGGTTCGTCTGCCAGTAGAACACTAGGATTTTGACGCATTGCCTGTTGAATGGCTTTTCTTGTTTTTTCACCGCCGCTTTTTGTGCTTTTTTCGGTTGGTAGTTGTTTAATATAGGCGAGTCTTCCTTGAACAGTTACTTCTCCAGCAGCCGGCTCTTTAACACCTGCGATTACTTCCATAAGAGTGGTTTTACCAAGTCCGTTATGACCGATAATACCTATTCTTGCTTTACGATTTACAAGCAGATGTGGAATAGTGACTAGCTCTCGATCTGCTACTTCTATTTTTAATTGATTAATTTCGATTATAGACATAAAAAATAACCTCCTGAAAATTTCAGAGAGGAATCCGCAAAATAAACCAAAAAAACTATTGGCTGTGTTATCATGCAAAATGAACATACGAATCCCGTCCGAAAAAAATAGTTTCTATCTCCTATTGGTGATAGCTTTCTTCATTTTTTCATATAGTGCAGGATTAGAATTTCATTGGCTTAAGATAACACTCCTTTTCGTTTGATAGTTTCATTATAGCCTACTTTAATTAATTCTTCAATAGAAAAAAGCCATGCTATAAAAACACAGCTCTTCACTATTCATTTTCTTCAATCATCATTTTTAACTTTTGAACAAACTCCTCAAAGCTCTCTGCCATGGATAATCTTTTAGCATTAATCTGTTCGGAGACAATTTCAACAAATTTCTCAAAAAAATCATTAAATTCATTAGCATCTTTTTTACTGATAGCAACGAGGGCTATTAATTTTACCTCTACTTCATTCCAAAAAATTGGTTCTTGAAGGGTCATAATTGAAACACCACTTCTCTTGGCATCATTTTCGATAGAGTGCGGAATTGCTATGCCTGAAGGAAAACTAGTTGGTGCCATCTGTTCGCGCTTTTCTACTTTTTCATGGAAATCTTTATTCACAAAAGCTCGTTTTTCCATTTTAGTTGCCATTTGAAGTCTAATTTTTACCGGGGTCAGCTCGGAAGGATCTATTTGGTTGGAATAAAGTGATTTATCGATATAACGGTCGATTTGCTTGGCTAATTGATTATTTTCCAGAATTCGTCGCTTCGTGTGAATTCTACTAGTGATTTTTTTAATGTCTTTATTTGTTAGCAATGGATGAATAAAAATAGACCCTGCTTTTTCTAAAGCGATATCTCGATTAGTTGTAAGTAAAATATCTAAATCTTTTGCGGCTACTTCTTTTTTAATAACTTTAATTTCTGCTTCTTTTTCAAATAGTTCATGTAATTTATTGACCATATTCATTCGTAAATCATGATAATCATCTGCCAGTAATCCGATTTTCAATTTGACATGATCCCGATTTTGACTTTCTAAAAAGGAACCAATATGTAAGGCGATAAAGGAAATCTCATCTTCATTAAAGTCAATATCCAATTTTTCTTGTAGTACCGATGAAATATACACAGCAATATCAAAAGTGACTGGGTAGGAAGTTTTGATATCTAACAAACTTAAATTTCTTGTATAGGTTTTATAACGAGCTCGGTAATATAAACTTTGGATATGAATGGCTAATTTAATAAAAAGCTGTTCATTTTGTAAATCAATTAAGTAGGTTTCCCAAACATTGGTAAGGGCTATTTCTAAAGCACGAATAATTTTGCTATCAACAAATTTTTCTAGTTCTGCTTGATTGGCATTGGCTGATTTTTCATTTTGTAATCCCACATAAAGTAGCGCTAATTGTTTGATTTCTTCTTCAGAAAAATCTAGTTGGTATTCTTCGGAAATTATTCCAGCGATTTTCTTTGATATTTGATATTCTTTTGATGCTTTTTTTATTAGCGCACTTTTGGTTTCAATGAGTGTATTTCCTTGCTGAATGCGCACCATACTAATTGCATAATGTAAAACTATATTCATCATAGAGTACTGATTTGTTGTAATGGATTCCTTAGCTAGCACTTCTCCGACAATATTTTGTAGTTTATCAATAGAAATAGCTCCAATCATTTCTTGAATATGCCCTTTGATACTTTCCTTGTAGCCACCTTCTTCATATAATAAGGAAATCATATATTTTCGTTTGGCGCGTTCTTTCCCAAGCAGTTTAATTCTATTTTTACTAATAACGATTTGAACATCTACATCTTTAAGTTCTTTTTTTAATTGCTGAATGTCTTTTTTTAAAGTAACTTCTGAAATATATAAAATATCGGCGAGATCAAATAAATCAACGCCTTTGGTTGAATTTTTAATTAGTTGTAGTAATAATAGCGATTTTCGCTCTGTTGAGTCATTTTCCACTGGTAATTCTAATTTTACATTTTCATTTAGCTGGTAGCCTTGTTGATTCGATTTAATTAAATCTGGTTTTGCTTCATTTATTTTAACAACTTTCAAACGAATCGTCCGTGTCGTGCATTCACAAAAATCTGCTAACTCATTTGAGGTAACCCACTTATTTGTATGTTTAGACAAATAAGCTAGTATTTCTTTTTGCGTATCCATTTTTCCGGTACCCCCTATATAGATAAGGCCAGTTGTATGAGGGTTACAACTGGCCTTATCAAATCATGCTTCTAAATCTTCCCCATTAGACTCTATTACTTTTTTATACCATGAAAAACTTTTCTTTTTAAGTCTTTTGCCTGTACCATGTCCTTCGTTGTCTAAATCAACATAAATGAAGCCATATCTTTTTTCCATTTGTGCAGAGGAACAGCTTACAATATCAATTGGTCCCCAAGCACAGTATGCAATCACTTCTACACCATCATACATCGCTCGTTTCATTTCTTGTAAATGTGCTTTTAGATAATCAATTCGGTAATCGTCATTTACTTCGCCATTTTCTACTTTGTCATACATTCCAAAACCATTTTCGGCGATGATGATTGGTTTATGGTATCTATCCCAGTATTGTGATAGGGCGTTATATAAGCCTTTTGGATCAACTGCCCAGCCCCAAGGATTAGCTTTTAAGTGTGGATTTGGCGTTCTGGATGCTGGATCTAAGTCATTTTTCTTAGAGTCTACCATTTGAGAATAATAGTATGAAATAGCTAAATAATCCATTGTATTGTTGCGTAAAATTTCTTGGTCTTCTTTGGTAATGTCTATTGTTATTCCATTTTCAGCAAAATAATTAAGTGCATATTGTGGATATTCGCCTTGGAATTGTACATCTGCAAAGAAGTATTCCATTCGATTGCGTTTCATTGCTAGAACAATATCGTCTGGCTCACAAGAATATGGATACGCTGTACAATCGGCAAGCATCGTTCCTATCATTAAATTAGGATTTTTTGTTTTTCCATATTCATAAATTTTTGCACTTGCAACAAATTGGTTGTGGATGGCTTGATATGTAGCTGACGGATAATCATCCACGGCATCATTTGGAATAGCTGTTGAGTTAAATGGTTCAAATTGAATTAAATTAATTTGGTTGATAACAATCCAATATTTTACTTTATTACTATATCGATCTAATATGGTTTTTCCGTATTTAACAAATAAATCAATTACTTTGCGATTATGCCAGCCACCATGTTTTAAAACAATCTCAACAGGTGTTTCGTAATGCAGCATAGTAATAATTGGTTCCATACCCAGTTCAATAATTTTATCAATTAAATCATCATAGAATTTCAACCCGGCTTCATTAGGCTCCTCTTCTTCTCCAGTTGGGAAAATTCGTGTCCAATCAATGGATGTGCGGAATGTTTTAAAGCCCATTTCTGCAAGTAAGGCTAAATCTTCTGGGTAAGTATGGTAAAAGTCTATGCCGTGGCGTTTTGGATAATAACTAGTTTTATCGACTATATTTGCTTTTATATCTGCTAAACTAACCCCTTTAATTTGCTCCTCACTAATTTCTTCATTGGTTTTATCCGTGTGGTATTTGTGTAAATCTGCCAAACTTATTCCTTTTCCATCTACTTGAAAAGCTCCTTCTGCCTGATTGGCTGCAATTGCTCCTCCCCAAAGAAAATCTTTCGGAAATTTATAATTTTCAAACATAGTTGTACCTCCTATTTTTTCATTTATTTATTCATTTTTTTAAATAATCTAACCATATGTTCACCAATTAAAATCTCACTTTTCGCTGTCATCAATGTATCTTGTGCGTGGCAGAAAAGGGTAGAATAGCGAATTTGATTACCTGACGCTTCTAATTGGAGTGTATCTGTCTGTAATCCATGTGCGATAACAATTTCTTTTTTTGCTGTTTGGATACTTTCTTCTGCTTTGTCAAAATCTAATTCTTCTAAAAAATTCAAAGCATGTACTAAATCGTTTCTTGCATTTCCTGCATGAATTAATATATTCATTGATAGCTCATTCAAACTATCTGTCTCTTCTATATAGTCTTGCTCTGACATTTTGGTTCCTCCAATCAATTTGTAGCCATTTCTTGATTTGTTTCTTGTGCTTCTAATTTTTCTTTTTTAAGTAAAGAATTATCATATGCTTTAAAGAATGGTAGGTATACAAGCCACGTGATAACAATAATCGCTAAACAGGCAATAATTCCTCGCCAATCTTGTGTTGCTAAATAAGAAGTTACCGGGTACGGCATATACCAAAGTAAGAATGATTGTGCTGGTATATTGACTAAATTAACTGTCATAACAAAATATGCAATACTAGGCACTAAGAAGGCATTTATCCAAGTTGGAATCATTAAGTATGGATTAAATGCAATGGGTGCTCCGAAAAATAATGGTTCATTAATATTAAAAATTGATGGGACGATTACGGCTTTTCCGATTGCTTTTAATTGGATTGATTTACTTAAAATTAGCATCATAATAGAAAGTGATAATGTCGTTCCAACGCCACCAATAGAAATTAAAGCATAGACTGTTTCTTGTGTAGCAATATTTGTAGCTGTTCCACCATTAGCTACTGCTTCTGAATTTGCTGCAAGTCCAGCCATATATACTGGATAAATTGCTGGCATCATGACCCAACCAGAAATCCCAAACGTATAAAGAAATGCAGGAATAAATACCGATAATACAAACCCTGGATAAGATTGTACAATCGAAGCTAATGGACTAAATACAGCAATAATCACTTCAAAGAAATCAATATTAAACTGTACCGTAATTAACCAGCCAACTATTAAAATAAATGTAATTGGTAAAAGACTATTAAACCAACCAACAACAAAATCTGGAATTGGTGTGTCTTCACTAAACAGAGAGCGTTTTGCAGCAAAATTCATTACTACGCTGACAAATAAACCAGTAGTGATTGATAGAAACATCCCTGTTGCTCCAAATCTAGATAAAATATACACTGCATTTCCATCCGCTGTTATTGTTGGAAATAAAAGCATTAAGAATAGGACTAGTCCAGTCGCACCAGCAATTAATTTTTGGCTGCTATTTCCTTTCTTTTCCATCACATAATAAGGAATTAAAAAGGAAACTACTAAACCAAACATTCCAAAAGAAAAGTTACTAATCATCGAGAAATCAGGCATCTTCGGAAATAAATTTTTAAGTAAAGAGACAATGGTAACTAAAGAACCGACAAAAACGAGTGGAAGCGCCGACATAATTGCATCTTGTATTGCAGATACCCAAGGATTTTTAACAACTTTATTTACTTTTGGAGCAAATTTATTCGTCATAAAATCCATCACTTTGTTGTTCATTGTTTACCCCTCCATATTCAAAATTAGTTCCAAGGCTTTTTCACCATTTAAAGAGCCATAAGTAGCCTGAGGAATAACAGTTACTAATACGTCTTTGTCTTTCACTTTTTCTTTTAAATCATCTAACATATAAGACAAATGTGGACCAATTAATAAGTAATCAATTTCATTAATTCGTTCGTCGATTTGAGACTCACTTGCTGCTTTTACTGTAACTTGTTCTCCTTGTTTCTTCGCCGCTTTTCTAATTGCAGCTGCCATAAATCCACTGGAAGCTCCTGAACCACAAATAAGTAAAATGTTTTTCATCTGTATCCTCCCTTTCTTTAACTTAGTCTAATTATATAAACCTTTGTATTCGCTTACAAATACATTTTTTTCCTAGTAATAGGAAAAATCCCCTCCGTAATTAACGAAGAGGATTTCTTTTTAAAATAAAGTTTTTACAAAAAAATCAATCATAAAACTCATTTCCTACTAATATATAAACTTGCTTTTTCAACTAGTTAATAACTTTTCAAAAAAGCTATCTATTAAAAAAACAGATAGCTTCTTTCTTTAACTTTCTTCAATTGGCTGATGTACTTCTTCTTTTACTTTTTTGGGAGCGTTTTTCTTATATGCTAGGAAATAAAACAAACTAACAAATATTGCTCCACCTACTACATTTCCTAAATAAACTGGGATTACGTTCCAAATGAAATCTGCCCATGAATAGTACCCTGCAAAAATTGCGGCTGGGATAATAAACATATTGGCAACAACGTGTTGAAATCCAATCGCAACAAAAGCCATCACTGGGAACCAAATCCCGAGAATTTTTCCAGCGAAATCTTTAGCTGCATAACATAGCCATACAGCTATACCAACAAACCAGTTACAGCCTATTCCTGATACAAATGCTACCCAAAATGGGTCATTAACTTTAGCTCCAGCAGTCGCTATTGTTTTTGGTAAAAAGTCTCCTTCTGTTAGTCCAACAAAATGTCCAAAGAAATAAGCCACAAAGAAGGCTCCTACTAAGTTCATTGCTGATACAATTGCCCAGTTTCTAAGTAATTGTTGAAAAGATATTTTTTTGTCATACCATGCAATCGCTACCGCCATCATATTTCCGGTAATTAGCTCTCCTCCACCAAGTAAGATGCATACTAACCCTACTGGAAAAAGGCTTGCTCCTATTAGCGTAGCAAAACTTCCCCATTCGTGAGGCATCGTTCCAACTGCACGTATGTATAATAAGTAACCGAGTGAGATAAATGCACCACCCAAAAATCCGAGTAAAACAAGCGTTAAAGTACTAGAATTCGCTTTTTGGGTTCCTTTCTCAATAGTAATCTCTGTTACTTCCTGCGGGCTATAATATCCCACATGAATCCCTTCTTTCTTGTTAAAATAATCACAAAATAGCGTTATTATTATAGCACAATCAAAAAAAGCTTGCTAGTATAAAAAAGCCCAGAACAAATGTCCTAGGCATCATTTTGCGTATCAAGCTCTTTTATTACAGGGATTCTAATTTCAATATTGGTGATTTGTCCCGCCTCTTTAGAATAGACTTCTAATTTGAAAGGTAGTGGATCAAAAATCGGATTATTTGCTGTGATATAAGGTTTATATTTTTTCTCTTTAATCGCATTGGCAATTTGTTGATAGCTTTCGTTTAAATCTGTTTCTGGAATGTGTTCGGCAACAAAGTAAGTATGTGCTGGAACTTCAATCCACTCTAACGGATCTTTTAATTCAGTGTATTTTTGCTCTACAGGAAGAACAGCATAGTGCGTTAAGCCATCTTCTATATTATGCACTGAAATCCCGTAAACTATTTTTTGCTCGGAGAAATCATCTAACTCCTCAGCTAAATGGAGCATTTGTCGAAATGCTAATTTTACTTCTGCTCGAAAAGCTTCCGTTTCCAGCCCTTGACGAACAAGTGCTATACCGGTAAATCCTTCCCATTCTTCTAGTCGTTTTGATTTAATCGCCATGATTATCTACTCCTTTTTTAAAAGAATATGACGCCAGAAGATGTTTGTTTTTTTAAATATAACATATAGTAAATACCCCAATCTGCTTAACTTAAAACAACAGACTGATTAAAACTATAGCTACGATAATAAAAAGGAAAGATAACCAAGCAACTGGACGAGCTGCATTTATGGTCCAACCAATACCAAAGCGTTTTTCAACAAATAAGGCTGGATCGTTGCGATTGAAATAAAAAACGCCTGCTTTCCAGAATGAGTCATCATCCCGAATTGGCTTATTCACTCCGTCTGGTTCAGTTGAAAATTTCAATCTACTGCCGCCTTGCCCAACTTTAACAGCAAGCAAAATCACTCCTAAAATAATAACTATGAGCGAAATAATCATCGTAGTAATCATCATTTCAATTGGTAAAGACAATAAAAAGACGAGTTGAATCACAAGGAAATCAATAATTAAAATTGTGCACATAATTAACATAAACTTACTAGATATTTGTCTAAAAAGCATATTTCTTTTTAAAGAGTCTGCTGGATTTTCATTTTCAACGATTTGCTTGCTTCTCGCAATAACAAAATTGATAAATAGAAATACAGCAATCATCACTAATTGTAGCATTGGGAAAAATAAGACACTACTCGGCGACTTCTCTGTTGTACTCGTTATATTTCCTTGTAAATCCATATGTGTTGGAAACTCCATAGGTGCTTGCGGATAAAATACGACTGTAATAGCTAGTGTAATAATAAAAATAAGTAGTGGCACAATGAACCAAGTATAGGAGATTACCATTTTCCTGCGATGAAAACTCGTAGCTACTGTTACGATAGAATTTGTCGAGATTTCTCCAGACATGATTTTTTCTCGTTTCCATTGGAGTGTCGTTTTATGGAACCGATAGTAAATAATAAATGATACAATCAGTTGTAAAAACATGGACCCAATAAAAATTCCGGCTTGGGCAGCTTCATTCATATGAAATCCTTGCAATAGAGCAATTCCGATGATAGCTACAAAGCTCGTCCATAAAGAAACTTGCCCGACATATTGTTTTTTTAGTTGTTTTAAGTCAGCTTTTCGATTTGACCGTTCTCCTACATTGACACCAAAACATTCTGATTTTCGAATAATATATGGTGTAATTGCTTGTAATGAAATGATAGTTATACTAACAAAAATATATATGATAATTTCCATTTTTAGTCCAATCCTTTCAAGTCCTCAAAAATCGCCTTACTTATTTTTATCCATTCTTCTTCTGTTACGCTTCTAACAACCGATTCTGCAATAAGCGGCTTTAATTTACTTTGTAGCTTAGCTAAAAATTGCTCATCCGCCTTCTGGACACCATCTGGATGGATAACTACCCCTTTTTGCCGATGAATTTGAATAAACCCGCCTTGTTTTAATATTTGATAAGCTTTATTTACTGTATGAAAATTAATACCAATATCCGCACCGAGGCTTCTTACTGATGGGAGTTTATCTCCTGGCAAAAGTTCTCGCTTGGCCATTCCTTCAATAATTTGGTCACATATTTGGGTATAAATTGGCTCATCTGATTGAAGATCCACTGCAAGTAACATAGAAACACCTCTCTCTAAACTGTTATATACATTGTATAACAAATATAACTGCAAGTCAATCATAGTAAATTCAGTGGCTATTTAAAGCAGATAATGGTACTATAAAAAATAACAAAAAGGTTTTAGAAAGAAGGGAAAAATTTGAAGTTTTCACGTTTTAGGGATAGTAAACTGTTCTTTTGGACAATGGAGATTTTAGCTGTTGTCGTAGTTGTATTTATCCTGCTCCAAATGAAATACATATTTTCACCAATAGGCATTATCGTCTCTACTTTATTTATGCCAATTTTAGTTGCAGGCTTTCTGTTCTATTTATTTAACCCATTAGTACTATTTCTAGAAAAAAGAAAAGTACCTCGAATTCTTAGTGTTATTATTATTTTCATTGCATTTATTACACTTGTCGTTCTTGCGGTTATGCAACTTGGACCAACACTTGCTAATCAAGTAACTGAGCTTGCTAAAGCAATTCCTGCATATTGGCAAGATTTTGAAAAATGGTTGCAAAGTGTTTCAAATAATCCATCTATCCAAGGAATTGACTTAAAAGCTGAATTAGATAAATTAAATATCTCCCTGCCGAAAATTATGTCAGCTGTAGTAGATGGTGTTGCTTCTAGCTTTGGTGCCATTATTTCATTCGTTTCTAGTTTTGTAATGATTCTTGTTACCGTACCGTTTATCGTATTTTACATGTTTAAAGATGGTCATAAGTTTGTAGAGTCTTCTGGTAATTTCTTCCCAGCGGCAATTCGTGAGGAAGCTAAACAAATCATTAAAGAAATGAACAAAACTATTTCAACTTATATTAGTTCCCAAGCAATTGACTGTTTAGTAGTTGGTTTGTTTACGTTTGTTGGTTATTTAATTATCGGACAGCCTTATGCATTATTATTTGGTTTAATTGCCGGTGCAACAAACATTATCCCTTATCTTGGACCTTTTATTGGAGCGGCTCCTGCAGTCATCGTGGCGCTTTTCACTTCGCCACTTCAAGCATTACTCGTTATTATTGTTGTAACGATTGTGCAACAACTTGATTCTAATTTACTCTCTCCTTATATTGTGGGTAAATCATTATCCATTCATCCATTAACCATTATTATCATTTTAATCGTAGCTGGTAATTTGGCTGGTATTTTTGGAATGATTTTAGGTGTACCAGTATACGCTGTTGTTAAAACTGTTATCCTCAATGTTAACCGTTTAATTAAATTAAGGCGAGACGAACTGGCATTAGAAAATAATCCACCTGATCCACCTGCACCAAAAGCATAAAAATAGCGCTTTAGGATTAGTTCCTAAAGCGCTTTTCTTATGCTTTCGTAAAATGAGAAGTATCATTTAATCGTTCTAATTTAAATAAACCATTTTCATATGCTAGCACCGTTACACTTGCATTATCCAGTATTACCGCCTCATCAAGCGACGGTTCAAGTTCATGAACAATATTACGGATAGTATTACCATGTGCAACAATTAGAACATTTCCACCTGTTTCGCGGTGACGATTAATCACATGTAAGAAGCCTTGTTCCACACGCGTCCAAAAAGTCATAAAGTCTTCTGCATCACCTGTTGGATCAGCTGCTTTTGTCCCATTCATTGTTTCGCGAACATCTGCTTTTTGAAATAGTTCTTCTTGGCTTGCATACCCCATATGTTTCGCAATTTCATTCCATGCAACATCGCCTTTTTCGCCTTCATAAGACCCAAAGAAAGTTTCTCGAAATTCACTTAGCGGTTCTAATGTTAGACCAAACGCATGCTTGTTTTCTTTTAAAAGGTAGCCCGCTGTAGCTATTGTTCGGTGTAAATCACTGGAATAAGCGGCTACAAATTCTGTTTCAGCAAGTCCACGACCACTTTCCTTCACCACTTCAATTCCTTCTGGTGTAAGTGGTGTATCGGCCCAGCCTTGCATCCGTAAGTTTTTATTTAAAAAAGTTTGTCCATGTCTTACAAAATAAAGTGATAATTTTTTCCCCATTTAAGTAATCCTCCTCCATAAGCTTTCTTATTTCATTGTAACAAATTCTTCTGATCCGGTTGGGTGAATAGCGACCGTATTATCGAAATCCGCTTTGGTTGCTCCCATATTAATTGCAACAGCAAAACCTTGAATCATTTCGTCCACGCCATATCCAATACCATGTAAACCGACTATCCGTTCTGTTTTTCCCTCACAAATTAATTTCATTCGACAAGGTTCACGGTGATCTGTTATCGCTGTATACATAGAAGTGAATTTAGA
This sequence comes from Listeria immobilis, assembly GCF_014322845.1. Taxonomy (NCBI): domain Bacteria; kingdom Bacillati; phylum Bacillota; class Bacilli; order Caryophanales; family Listeriaceae; genus Listeria; species Listeria immobilis. The sequence continues at coordinate 157,594 of NZ_JAASUA010000006.1, forward strand.
TGTATATACTTTGATATTTTCTTTGCCGTACTTACTGATGGCTTCTGGTTCAGTTAAACCTACTGTACCTATTGCTGGATGGCTAAATACGACTGTTGGAATATTTTCATAGGAAAGATGCGCATTTTCTTTATTGTTAAAAAGCCGTTCTGATAAGCGTCTACCAGCTGCAATTGCAACAGGGGTTAATTCATAATGACCAGTAACATCACCAACTGCATAAATACCAGGAACATTCGTGTTTTGAAATTTATCTACAGCTATATGTCCACTTTTTAGCAGTTCTACACCAGCTTTTTCAATTTGTAGACCATGTATTACAGGTTTTCGTCCAATTGCCCAAATAAGTACATCGACTGTTTCTGTTCGTCCGTCTTCTAAAAATAAAGTCTTCGTTCCATCCGCGTTTTCTTCAACTTTTTGAGGAGTAGCGTGTTTATGTAATGTCATTTCTGATTCCTCGATTATCTCTGTTAATGTATCTGTTAAAATAGGATCAAACTTTCTAAGTGGTGCATGTTTACGTACAAATAAATGCGTTTCTGATCCAAGTTGTTGTAAAACGCCAGCAAGCTCAACTGCGATATAACCAGCACCAACAATCGCTACTTTTTTTGGTAGTTGTTTTAGGTCGAAAAAGCCATCTGAAGTAATTCCATATTCAGCGCCTGGAATAGAAGGAAGTACTGGTTCTCCTCCAGTTGCAATTAAAATATGATCTGCGGTAATTATTTCTCCATTAACTTTTAATGTATTTTTATCTACAAACTCTGCGTAACCTTTGATCCAATCAACTTTATTATTATCTAAACCATTCTTATAAGAGCCACGAATTCGCTCAATATATGCGGAACGATTTTCCACTAATTTTTGGAAGTTAAAAGTTGCATCTACTTTGTAACCATAAGCATCTGCATATAAATCCATTGCTTCTTTTATTTGCGCACCATACCACATTACTTTTTTAGGAACACAGCCTACATTTACACATGTTCCTCCTAAAAATTTCGGTTCAATTAATGCACATTTTGCTCCATGCATCGCAGCTCGGTTAATGGAAGCAATTCCGCCACTTCCCCCACCGATTGCAATATAATCATAATGACTTTCCATACGAATCTCTCCTAACTTTTCTTCATTTCTATAAATACGCCTCGCCTCGCATTATTGTGAGAACCCGCGGATTTGGTAAATAACGTTTGATTTCTTGGAGTTTAGTAAACGTATCATTGTCACCAAGATGTTCAGCAATACCCATGGCAACCGCACTACTTCTACTTACTCCAGCATGACAATGGATAATAATTTGAGTGAAATCTGGATGTGCGTCAATAAACTTATAAATCATTTCCCGATGCGCTTCATTAAAGAGTTTCATTTCTGCTTCTTCTTTCTCACTTAATCCCCAGTAATCATCTTGTTCGTTTATATCGTTAAAGTGAACAGGCAAAATAGCTTCGAAAAGTGATTCATTTTTTAATGGCTGATAGGTTGCGCCGACATCCGCAATACGAATAAGCAATGTGTGCTCGTTTCGTGGTTTAAAAGTAACCGCTACTACTTCTGGCACAGCAACTATTCGTAAATCAAATGGATCAAAGTCAATTTGGCGCCTTGCTTTATTAATATAATTCGCCATCCTGCACGTCCCCTTTTTTCGGTTCACCAAGATTTTTTCTACAATTCATTTCCTCTCTATTCTAACATGCTTATGTTTTTTTACATAAGGAAGCTGTTTCAAACGCAAAAAATAACCAAAAAATATTTGGTTACTTTTTCCCTTGTCTAAAATGTTCTTTGGTCTTATAACCTTGACTTAATATATCTACCATTTCCAGTCGCCTTTTTTCTTGTGTAGCTGCTTGTTTGGCAGAATAAATATACCTCGCCCAGACTCGTTGATAACCAGTCGCTAAATTACTATAAAAAGTTGCTAAATCTCCTTTATCCGCTAAAAAAGCTACCACTTGCGGAACATAATCGGCATATTCATCGGCGGAAGGATTATTTTTCTTAACACCTTTTATTTTTAACTTTGTTGCCTCTTTCATTCCAACAACTGTATAAGTTTCATCAAGCGCAACCATTCGAGCAAATTTCAAGTTGCTTTGTCCAATGTATCCTTCCTCGTCCGTTTTAAGCGCTGGCATCAGCTCATCACGGTGAACATATGTATCCCATTTTTTATTTCCTTTTTTAGGATAGGCAATAAACACATACCCATCCGCTAAAAGTTGGTTATCTGTAATCACTTGGTTAATAAATACAACTAACTCATCTAATGTTTTTACAAATTTAAAAATTAAATCATATTGCTTATTAGCCAGTTGTTTGTCATAACTTGGTAAATGCTGAAAATAGTCCATATCCGTTGGCGCATCCAGAATCACTGCTTCTTTAAATTTTGTTAGTCGGAGTTTCTCTACTATTGTCTTTTCTTCCATTTCAAGCCACCTCGTTTGCTAGTTTGCTTTCAGTATAAATGCTTCTCTTGAAGTAAGCAAGCCACACTAGATACAAAAAAAGACTGAGCTTTTTTGCTCAGTCCTTTCAGAGATTATTTAAAGACAACTATTTCGTTAATTTCAATGGATGGATCCAAACTTTTAGCAACTGGGCAAGCATCTTTCACTAAATGAACGGCTTTTGCTGCCTTTGCTTCGTTGTTTTTATCCACTAAGTCGACAGTAAAAGTAACATTTATTTTTGTTATCACATGCACAGCACTTTCTTGATCTTGCTCATATTCTGTATGAAGGCTAAGATCATTTACCTCTATTCGTTTCTTTTCTAGCAAAGTTTGATATACATAGCCACTACAAGCTGCAACTGCCGCAACGGTTATTTGAACTGGCGAAAAACCCTCTTCTTTAATTAAAGGCCAATTGCCATTTGGATGCACAAGTTCTAATACTTTTCCGTTTTTCACTAAATCCATTGTTTATTCCTCCAATTTATATCTTACAATTCTTATCCGATTAATAAGATTATAGCTCAAATAAAAATAGTTGTCCAATTTTGACTATAAAAAAGAATCCAAGTTAAACTTGAATTCTTTTAAGAGCGGTCCCGACGGGATTTGAACCCGCGATCTCCTGCGTGACAGGCAGGCATGTTAACCCCTACACCACGGAACCATATGTATATAAAATGAATAAAAAGTGACCCGTACGGGAATCGAACCCGTGTTACCGCCGTGAAAGGGCGGTGTCTTAACCGCTTGACCAACGGGCCAGAGAAAAATTAAAAAATGAATATATATTCAATAAAATTCATTTCTCTTACACCAGCTTTTTTATTATAACATAATTTGAGACACTGTCAACGCATTTCCTTAATTTTATTTCGTATTTTTTAAATTTATTTGCAGAAGATTTTTTATGCATTTTTCCTATAAAAATAAAGTCAGAGGAACGTATTCTCTCTGACTTTATTTTACTTTTCGCGATGATCAACCATAATAAAACTTCTTGTATCATAGCGATGTCTAGATCTTGAATATTCAACAGGTCTTCCATCTTTTAAATAAACGACTTGTTCCACCTCTAGCACTGGATCATGTTCTCCGCAAGCCAAATATTCTTGATCATACTTAGACGGCTTATCCGCATTAATTTTTCGAAATGCACCGCTAAGAACAAGCTTAAGTGACTCTTGTAGATACGCATAAATTGAATGATGTAAAATTTCTTTTGTTAGACCTGGGACAAGATCTGCGGGCATAGTCGTATGCTCTAATACATAAGGTTTTCCATCCAAAAGGCGTAAACGAATCAATTTATAAACAGGCTGATCCGCTTTAATTAAAAGTTGTTCTTGCGTTTTTTCATCAGGGAAGGTGATGTCGAACGCAATAATTTTACTTGTAATGCGATTATCACCCATCATTTTGGTAAGTCCATCATACTCTCGTAAACTAGCATCTTGTTTGTTCGCCAGCGCATTTTTCATAACAAAAGTTCCCGCTCCTCGTTGCCTGTAAACAAGACCTTCGAGCGCTAACACATCAAATGCTTTTTTTATTGTCATTCTACTACAATCATACGTTTCACATAAACTAACTTGATCAGGAAGAATAGATTCCGGTGGATAAGTACCGTCGTTTATTTTATCGCGAATATCAGCTGCTATCATTTCATACTTAACCAATTCGACCGCTCCTTCATTCGAAATTAAAAATGTCTAGCCATGTCAAATCAAATTATAGCATATCGAATAACAAAACATAACTTATTTTTCAACTGCTTCTGATTCTCTTGCAATATTAGCACGATCAACCAGTTTTAAGAATGGGTACCAAATGACTAAGACAATAAAGAAATCTACTACTTGAAGTGCGCCTCCTAGCCATGAGTTAGTTGCAAGAATACCATTAATTACAATTGGTACAGTCCAAGGAACAGCAACCCCTGTTGGAGCTGGAACAATCCCAGCAGCCATTACAAAATAATTCAGTGCTGTTACGATAAGTGGTGCAATAATCCATGGAATTAATATTGTCGCATTTAATACAATTGGCATCCCAAAAAGTACCGGTTCATTTACGTTAAAAAGTCCTGGTCCAAGCGCTAATCGACCAATTTCTTTACTTTGCTTACTTTTCATTAGAAAGGCTAGCGCAATTACAACTGCTAGAGTCATCCCAGAGCCACCCATACCTACCGTAAATACTTCCATAAATGGTTTGGTAACTATGTGTGGTAATGGTAACCCAGCCTTATATGCATCTAAATTTTCCAGCATTAAAGTGTTCCAAATTGGGTCCATCACCGAGTTGACAATAATTTGCCCGTGTAGCCCGAAAAACCACAATACTTGAATAAAAAATAGCGCAATTAAAGTTGGAACAATTCCAGAACCTAGCCCTACTAATGGCTTTTGAATAACTGTATAAACAACATCATGTAAGTTTGTATTAAAGAAGAATTGTACAATAACATTAACTATTAAAAAGATACTTAATGTTAAAATGGCCGGAATTAGTGCTGCAAATGATTTAGCTACTGCTGGTGGAACTCCTGCTGGCATTTTAATTGTCCAATCGCGTTGAACAAAAAATCGATATAATTCTGCAGCAATAAAACCGCTAATCATCCCGATAAACATTCCTTTTGCTCCGAGACGATCAAGTGAAAGAGCTCCAGTAATAAGTTCTCCATCTGGACTATTAAAGAAAAATGGCGTTAAAATCAAGAAACTAGCAAGGGCAACAGCACCCCCATAAATCGCTTCCACTTTATAATATTTAGATAAAGAATACCCGATTCCAAAAACAACAAAAACAGTCATAATACTCATCGTGGCGCTTTGTGCATTTCCAAGGTATAACTGCAATACCGCTTTTGTCTCATCGCTCCAAAATGGTAAATTCATTAAAACAACAGCAATCGAACCAAACATAGTTAGTGGGAATGCCAACATAAATGCATCTCGTAATGTTGTTAAATACCTATTCTCTCCCAGTTTTGCAGCAAAAGGCATTAATTTCTCCCCAAGTAACTCCATAAACTTATTCAATTTACTTCCCCCAAACATGATATATTTCTAAAAAGAAAACGTTTTCTATTTATTATTATACTCATTTTGAATTAAATGTCTAGTCTTTTATATATAAATGACCAAACAAAAAGCTTCCTCCCTTTAAGGAGAAAGCTTTTTTACTATTTTTTCTTTTTTTTCGCTAACTTTTCTGCTGCTTTTTGTTTGTTCTCAGCTAGTCGAAAAGTAACTATTTTTGTTATTAAATCGTATGGAACTGGTTGATCAATCGGAAATTGAACGGCTCCTTTAGAATGTTTATATTCACTTATTTCAGACTCAAAAGCAACAATACCACTGGGCGCTGGATAAAAACCAAAATGATTTTTTGCAACCGCAAAATGAACAAGATTTCCTTCAAAATAGAACGTTGGCATCTGATAACTAATTTTTTCGGTTGCCTCAGGAGCGGCGGCTTGGATAGTTTCTCTAATTCGCTGTAGAGTTGCTTGTGTTTCTGGCGGCATCCCTTCGATATATTCATCAATCGTTGAAAATGCTAATTTATTATCCATATCTATTCCTTTCTTGAAACCTTTTTATTATTATAACAACTTTATTTATGAAACCCAACTTTAAATCAAAATGGATCTCTACTAATAATATTTTCCAAATAAAAAACACCTTAAAACTATAGCTATGCCATCTAGTTTTAAGATATCTTTTAAAAAAATACCTATAATATTGACTTTGTGTATATTTAGGTTAACTATATCATGTTATTTTAAGAAGGATTTGTGGCAATCCAAGTACAATCGTTCTCTATATAAATTGTACCCCAGTCACAAAGGGCTTTTAATATTGGCGTTAAACTCCTCCCAAAATCTGTCAAAGCGTATTCTGTCTTTGGAGGAACGACCGGATATACCTTCCGACTAATTAACCCATCTCTTTCAAGTTCTCGTAATTGCTGTGTAAGCATTTTAGGAGTAGCTTTTGAAACAAGTTTTTGTAATTCATTAAAACGTAAAGTATGGTTTGTTAAGTGATGAAGAATAATAGCTTTATATTTTCCACCAATGAAAGAAATAGGTGCTTCAACCGGGCAATTAAAAATTTTTTCTCGATTCATAATTTTCTCCTTACTATCATTTTAGGTAGTACCTTACAAAAAAGTGCATTCTTGTGCAAATGAAAATAACTGTTAAAATGATAACATCAGTTGATGCAACAAGCAAGTAAGCCGGCAAACAAAATTACATTATAAATCGGAGGCTATTAGTAAATGGCAAAAATATTATATATCACAGCAAATGTAAAAACCGTCAATGATTCATTTAGTTTATCTGTTGGACAAGAATTCATTCAAGAATATAAAAGATTAAATCCCAATGACGAAATTGAAGAGCTAGACTTATTTAAAACAGAAATTCCTTTTCTGGATCAAGCAATTTTAGGGAGCGTTTTTGGAACAGTCAAATACGATGAACTTTATGAAGAACATCAACGAAAAGTTCAATTGATGACGGCAAACTTGGATCAATTTATCCATGCAGACAAATATGTTTTTGCAACTCCTCTTTGGAATCTTGGTGTCCCTCCAGTGCTTAAGGCTTATTTTGACAATATTTCTATCGCAGGAAAAACATTTAAATTTACAAAAGAGGGACCACAAGGACTTTTATTAGAAAAAAAAGCATTGTGCATTCAATCTTCGGGAGGAAATTATCATACCGGTATATCGCAAGGCGAAGAGCACGGCTTTTCTTATATTAAAACAATATTAGCCTTCTTTGGTGTAAAGGATGTTCAAGCTATTTTTATTGAAGGTGTTACGAAATCGTCAAATGACACTGATAAAATAAAGAAAAATGCTATCAAAGAAGCGAAAATTATTGCAAGTAATTTTTAATTTTTCATAGAGAAACTTGCCTCCTCCCATTCGCTTGGAAGGTTTAACCAATTCCTAACGCTACTGTAAAGTTTGCATAGTTGCGACAATGAGGCATGATTTTAATTTAAGGGTACCAAATTTATTTTGCACGAACAGCAAATCCTTTTAGAAAAAAATTGCATTGAAATTCCTTATAATTTCGGGCAATCATAAAACCAGTTAATTGGGCAAATTGAAAAGTAAGAGAGATTCGTTTTTTAGTTCCATATAAAAAAGCCAGTAATTCTAGATTACTGACTTTTGTTTCAACGGAGAAGGAGGGATTTGAACCCTCGCGCCGCGCGAGCGACCTACACCCTTAGCAGGGGCGCCTCTTCAGCCACTTGAGTACTTCCCCAAACTCCACAGGCAGGACTCGAACCTGCGACCGATCGGTTAACAGCCGATTGCTCTACCAACTGAGCTACTGTGGAATTATCTGACTTCCATTAGTATACGCAGAAAACGCTTAAAAAGCAAGACTTTTAAGCATTTTCTGTATAAATTTTTTGGGAGCCAGTTTCTTTTAATCTACCTTGGCAAGCCCCACAGCGATAACGATTTACATTAAAACGTCGTTGCCTTAAAAAGGATTTCTTGCAATGCTCGCATGTATATTCATGCATAGTTATTTCTCGTGGTATTGTTGCACAAAATCGTGGTGCACCTACTTTTTTTAGTAATTCCCGGAAATCTTTATCTCGATGTTGATACCCTTTTTTCTCTAGGTGTAGATGATAATGACATAATTCATGTTTCATAATATCTATAAAATATGCTAATCCAAAATTTTCAAGATATTTGGGATTCATTTCGATATTGTGGCTTTGAAGTAAATATCTACCTCCAGTTGTGCGCAGTCTATTATTAAAGCTTGCCTGGTGGCGAAATTCTTTGTGGAAAAATTGCAGCGACACTTCTTCTATGTGTTGCTGCAATTCTGCTTGTTTCATTATTTAACACTTCCGTTTGGATTCCGCATTGTTAGTGCAATACGATTTTTCTTCATATCTACTTCATCCACCCAAACAGTGACAACATCTCCAACTGAAACAATGTCCATTGGATTTTTAACAAAGGAATTGCTAAGTTTTGAAATATGCACAAGTCCATCTTGTTTGACACCAATATCAACGAAAGCTCCAAAATCAACCACGTTACGAACAGTACCTTGTAATTCCATTCCTTGTTTTAAATCTTCCATCGAAATAACATCTTGTTTTAAAAGTGGTGCCGGAAGCTCATCACGAAGATCGCGTCCTGGTGCAATTAAATTATCAATAATATCACGCATCGTTTCCTTACCAATTGCTAGTTTTTCTGCTTCTTCCGGTACACTTAAAGCTTGAAGCGCCTCTTTTAACTCTGCGCTACCAATATCTTTTAAATTAAAACCAGCAGCTTTAACGATTTGTTCTGCTGCTTTATAGCTTTCCGGGTGAATTGCAGTACGATCAAGCGGATTTTCACCTTCTAAAATTCGTAAAAAACCAATACTTTGTTCATATGATTTTGCTCCAAGACGAGGTACTTTTTTCAATTCTTTTCGAGATGTAAAAGAGCCATTTTCTTCCCGGAATTTGCGAATATTATTGGCTACCGTTTTATTTAATCCAGCAACATATTGTAGAAGTGAAGCAGAGGCAGTATTTACATTTACGCCTACTTGGTTAACCGCTGTTTCTACAACAAATGTGAGTGTTTCATTTAAGCGTTTTTGGGCCACATCATGTTGATATTGACCTACACCAACAGATTTAGGGTCGATTTTCACAAGTTCAGCAAGTGGATCTTGTAAACGTCTACCAATAGAAACAGCGCTACGTTCTTCTACCTGATAATCCGGAAATTCTTCACGTGCTGTTTCACTTGCCGAATAAACACTTGCTCCTGCTTCATTAACGATACAATAATAAGCATTTGAATGAGACTCACGGATTACTTCGACAATAAACTGCTCTGTTTCACGAGAAGCAGTACCATTTCCAATAGCAATAACTTCTACTTGATAGGTGGACAAAATTTCTGCAATTTTTTGCTTAGCTTCTGGTCGGCGCGCTTTAGCTGTATGTGGATAAACCACACCGATTTCTAGCACTTTTCCAGTTTTATCTAGTACAGAAAATTTACAACCAGTTCGAAAAGCTGGATCGACTCCAAGAATTATTTTTCCTTTTAGAGGTGGTTGTAAGAGTAATTTACGCAAATTCTCCGAAAAAATATGAATTGCTTGTTCTTCTGCTTTTTCTGTTAGTTCTCCGCGAATTTCGCGCTCGATTGCTGGACCTATAAAACGTTTATACGCATCTAAAATTGCTTCTTCTACGTATGGGCGTGTATTGGAATTTCGGTTCTGAATCACTTTTTCAAATAAATAAGCAAAGATTTTAGTTGTATCTACTTGTACTTGTACACGTAAAATATCTTCTTTTTCTCCACGGTTAAATGCTAAAACGCGGTGACTTGCTACTTTGCCAATCATTTCATTGAATTCATAATACATTTCATAAACGCCTTTTTCATCGGCTTCAATATTTTTCCCTCTTGCTTCTACCATTCCAAATTTACGTGTAAAATTACGAATCCATTCACGGAAAGTTGGTTCATCACTGATTTGTTCTGCGATAATTTCATGCGCGCCAAGTAAGGCTGCTTCAGCTGACTCAACTTCTTTTTCTTCGGAAATATAGTTCGCCGCTTCTGCTAATGGATCAGCGTTAGTTGGAAAACTCATCAACCAGTTCGCTAATGGCTCTAAACCTTTTTCTTTGGCGATAGTTGCTTTCGTACGTTTTTTCTGTTTATATGGGCGATATAAGTCTTCTAACGCTTGGTGTTTTTCGGCTTTAATAATGGCATTTCTAAGTTCATCCGTTAATTTTCCTTGTTCATCAATCAAACGAATTATTTCTTCTTTACGATTTTCTAATTTGGTAACATATTCAAATGTTTCTTCAATATCACGAATTTCAACTTCATCCAAGCTACCAGTCATTTCTTTTCGGTAACGGGCAATAAATGGAACAGTATTGCCTTCTTCCATTAATTTTATGACTGCATTAATTTGATTTGGTTTATACTGTAGTGATTTATGTACTAATTTTATTATTTTATCTTGCATTTGTTCCATAACTTAGTTGCCTCCAATATTCATTATTTATTAAGTGTACCATAATTAGGATTCAACTGACAAAAGCTATCTATTCTGTTGATTTAAAGCAATTTCGGCATAATGAATGTTTATAAAAAGAAATGCGCTTCATCAATTTGATTATATTGTCCGCAATTTTCAAGCCTCTTTTTGGCTTTTTCATTTAGTCCAGTAATGAAAATTTGTTCGCCATGCTTGAAAAATTCTGTTTTAATTTGGTGAAAATAATTTATTCAAACCCACCAAAAATTGACACAATCATATCGGCTAGCATGTCTTTTCTAAGTCTTGCCCTATATCATCTTTCAAACTATTCCATAAAACTCTTTTTCAATTTACGCTCTCTTCCTTACATGTATATTTTAATCCGTGCAAAAAAACGCAAAGCAACATTGCTCCGCGAATATAAAACGACATTTTCCACATAATTAGATTTTAAAAATTGCTGCTCTTTGTTAGATAATATAGTTATTGTCTTTTTCTCTTCCTTTAAAACAAAAAACATCTTTCAAGCCTTTTCAAGCTCAAAAGATGTTTTTCTTAATCTGGAAACTGACCTAACAAAAAAGTAACATCATCGGAAGGTATATCTAAAATAGCTTGCTCGATTAGATGTCCTAATTTTGTCACACACATTTGAGACTCGAGGTTATTTCTAACCCGAGAAAGAACAAGCCCATCTGAATGAAGAATAAACTTACTTCCAGGTTTATATTTATAAGTCTGCAAGCGGTACTTCTGCTTTCTTCCTGATAAAAAACCAGATCCCGAAAGCGGAAAAACAAGCTTATCCTCTGAACCAATCATATAAAACCGAATATTTCCCATACCAGTATAATAAATAGTTTTAGTTAAGTAGTCTGCTTTGATAATCGCAATAGCAGCACCACGAAGCCCTGAGACTGCCTGATTAGCCTTTTCAAGCATCAAAGTCAAGTCAATATGGATATCTTCTTTTATAGCATCAATAGTGGCTCTCGCCGCTCTATTAGCTTCTATCCCACTACCAAGACCATCAGAAAGCACATAAAGAAATCCAGTTTCGTCTTCATGGGTAAAATAAACATCCCCGCAATATTGTTGTAAGGCTTTAGAACGTTGAAATGCAAATAAATTATTTGATTCAACCGTGTTGTTCATTTACTCCACTTCCTCATTTTGCAAAGCCTCTCGAAGTTTTTTTATCGCTTGACGCTGAATTCTAGAGACGTGCATTTGTGATATATCAAGTAGCTCACCAGTTTCTTTTTGACTGCGATTTTCAATAAAAGTATATTGCAATATTTTTTGTTCTCGCTCATCTAAAACAGGGAGAACCTTCTCTAAAAGCATGCGTTGATTCACACGTTCAAAACCATCATCAGTACCACCAACAACATCTAGCAATGTAATCGTACTTCCATCCGAATCTGCTTCTATCGAATGATCCACAGAAAGCGCTTGATAACTTTTGCCCATCTCCATTGCCTCTAAGACTTCTTCTTCAGTCACACCGATAAAATCAGCAATATCACTGATCTGAGGTGAATTTTGGAGTTCTCGTGTTAACTCTTCGACGGCATTCTTAATTTTGGGTCCAAGTTCTTTGATACGACGTGGTACATGCACACTCCATGTTTTATCACGTAAAAAGCGTTTAATTTCACCCACAATTGTAGGCACAGCAAATGCTTCAAAACTTTTTCCAAATGTTGCATCATAGCGTCTAATCGCACCGAGTAAACCAATATTTCCAACTTGAACTAAATCTTCGTGAAAAGACTTACCTTGAGAATATTTTCGCGCAATAGATTCTACCAGATTTTTATAATGTACTACTAGATTATATTGAGCGTCTTGATCACCGTTTTCTTGATAGGCGGCAATCCAAATATACACTTTTTCTTTTGCTTCTTTATCAGGTTGAGATACTTTTGGCATTCTCCTCCACCTGCTTTTCATTAATATATTTGGTCATAACGACAGAAACCCCTTCATCATAATAAAGTTTCACATCGTCCATTAATGTTTCAATTAAAAATAAGCCTAACCCGCCAATGCGCAACATTTCCGCATCTTCCCCTACATCATAGGGACCAATTTCTTGTTTACGACTTTCTAAATCAAAGCTGGTTCCACTATCGGAAACTCGAACTTCGAGTCTATCTTCATATACAAGATATTCTACTGTGACTTCACCGTCTTCTTGTTCTTTGAATGCATGTTTCACAGAATTAGTAATTGCTTCACTAACAGCTATTTTCAAATCTTCAATTGCTTCATAGGAAAATCCTGCACGGCTTGCTATACCTGATAATGAAAGCCTCCCTAAGCTGACATATTCAGGTTTGGCAGGAAGTTGTAATGTAATTTTGTCATGTGTTGTTGCCATTCATTTCACCCTCTACATTTTTGATTTCAATGATATCTGACAATCCTGTAATTTCAAATAATCGGAAAAGCCGGTCGCTTAAACCAAACAACACAAGTTCACTTTGACGTTGGCGTAAGCTTTTAAATGCTCCTACAAAAACACCTAAACCAGTGCTATCCATGTAGCTTACTTCTGTTAAATCCACGCGTAAAACGATTCCTTCTTGTACTTGATAAATTTCTAGTGCTTCTTTAATTTTTGGAGCTGTATATGCATCAATTTCTCCAGCAACAAATATATCTACGTGTTTAGCATCTCGTTCTTTTACTTCTATGTTAATATTCATCACTTCACCCCATCATAATTTTAAGTATCTTTGCAGTTTACCCTTACAAATAAAAACAAAACATTGAAAAAATAAAAACGTCTCTGCGTATTAACGATTACTCACATTAATGTGGACAAACGAGAAATGAGATACGTTTTACTTTATTACTCTGTTCGTTTAATGCAAATAAGTGTAAAATCATCATGTAGTTCAAAGTTTTGCATTTTGACTAAATGGTCGTATATTGCTCGTACCATTTTTTTAGCAGGTAAACTAATATAGGTTGCTATTATTTCTGTTAATTCTTCACGTTCAATAAAACCATTTGCAGTTCTTGTTTCAGTTACACCATCAGACATAATAAAAATGGCATCACCCACTTCAATCTTTTTATCAAATTGACGGTAAATAGTATTTTTATCTACGCCTAGTGGTAACCCTTTGGCATAAAGATCAGAAAATATACCTTCTTGATGCTGATAATATAAGCCAAGTTCATGACCAGCAGAACCGTATTCAAATAAATGTGTATCTTCATGATAAAGGCCATAAAACATCGTAATAAACATATTATCATCAATATTTTCTTCTGCTACTTGATTTAGCGTTTCCAGTACAATAGATGGTTTTCTATCATCGCCAGTCATTCCTGCCAAAGCGTATTTAATCATGGAGATACTAAAGGCTGCTGGAATACCTTTGCCAATAACATCTGCAAGTGCGATGCCAATTTTATTATCGCCTTCTTCTGTAAAACTATAATAATCTCCACTCATTTGTCTGGCTGCAACACTAATCACACCAAAATCAAGTTCAGCTTTTTCAGGTACTTCTGTCTTCATTAAAGTTTTTTGCATATCTTCTGCTTGAGCAATTTCACTACGTAATTCTTTTTGTTCTGTTCGCAGGCTCAGATGTTCCATATATGCCAAACCATAGCCAACCATAATTTCTAACAATATATCAAATGATAAACGCACAAATTCTGGTAGCTCTTCTCCATATTGTTCCAATACCGAGCGATGCAAATGAATAATTTCTTCTGGTGAAACACGTTCTTCCATTGCCACTCGGGACAATTTTTCACAAGTATAAAGTACTTCTTCATCTTGATGTTCTAAATATTGAATAAGAATATCTCGGTATTTTCCCTCAAAAGCTTTTTCCATTTTTTCTAGCTCTCCTTACCGAACCCATTTCGTCGTTGTAATTACCGTTCCTTTAGTTTCTCCTTCAATACTGGTTTCAATATCAAAACTATCCATTAAACGCTTCACTCCTGGAAGTCCTGCACCAAGTCCACCTGATGTTGTGTAGCCATCTTGCATTACTTTTCTAAGGTCAACAATTCCTGGACCATTATCTTTGGCAACAATAATCATACCTTGTTTACCTGATTCGCTAACCTTTTCGATACAGATTTCTCCTTTTCCAGCATAAAGGAAAATATTTCTTGCTAGTTCACTGATGGCTGTCGTAATCCTAGCTTGGTCAACTGTTCCAAAGCCAATTTCTTTGGATATTTTTCTTCCTAGTTGCCTTGCAGCCACAATGTCCCATTCATTAATTATCTTCACACAGGATTGGAATGTCATATTCATTCCCCCAATTCCTGTTTAAGTTTTTCCAGACCACTTTCAAGATCCATCGCCGAAAGTACTCCACTAAAAGTAATTCCGAGTTCAATTAATGTAATCGCAACTGCTGGCTGTATCCCAGTTACAACCACTTTTGCACCCATAAGTTTAGACATACTTACTACATCTCCAAGAATTTTTGCAATAAACGAATCAATAAAATCGATCGAAGTGATATCAATAACTACTCCTCTGGCCGACGTTTCATGGATTTTTGCTAGTAAATCTTCTTGGAATTCTACCGCAGTATGATCATCTAGTTCACTTTGGATAGAAATTAATAAACATTCACCTAATTTTAAGATTGGTATCCCCACAGTATTCACCCCTCTTTTTCTACTATCTCTCTGTTCGTCAAGGCAAGCGCTCGCTCCATGCCTTTTTTCATTGTGTTGGTCGTGATTATTTGATCTAATTCAATTCCTAGGTTAACTATAGTTTGCGCTATTTCTGGTCTAATACCTACAAGCATTGCCTGGCAGCCGACAAGTCTAACTGCTTCCGAAGCCTGAATGATATGATGCGCAACCATCGTGTCCACTACTGGAACTCCCGTAATATCAATCAATACCACTTCTGACCGATTTTTTACAACGCCTATTAGTAAGTTTTCGATGATTAACTTAGCTCTTTCTGTGTCAATCGTTCCAATTAGAGGCATTACAGAAATTTTTTCAAATATTGGCAAAAGTGGTGCCGATAATTCCTGTAAAGCACTTTTTTGGATAGAAACTGTTTTTTCCCACGTGTCCGCGTAGGCAGTAACCACTTTGTTATACATGGAGGAAAGCCATGTTTCAAAGCGATAATAGGCGTCATCTTCTGGTTTTTCTTCTCTTTTTAAAAATAAATCCTCATCTCTCATAGCTGTATATACTAAAAGCCCGAAAACACGAAGGCCTGTGGTGACAAAATGGATTGGCCAACCTAGATGTACTACTTTCTCTGCAAAATCATCTAACTTTTCATTAAACTTAGAACCATTTTCTGTTATATTCGAAACAATCAAATTAACAAATTCCTTGCTTGTTTCTTCATACATTGGTTCATTTGCGATGTTGTTAATTAATTGGTCCGATTGTTTCTCCATTTCATTCATCCAATTATTTAATAAGTCTGCTTTATTGGCACGGATGAAGTTTGCAAAATCTTTATACATTGGATATTTTCCAACCTTTCTCCCCTTTAAAATCTCTCTTTTTTCTGCGATTTGATCAACTACTTTTCAAAAAAAGACATTAGAAACAACTTTAGTGTGGAATTAATCATCCGCATTGATTGTAGGTTTCTGATGTCTTTCAAGTTAGCAAAGTAATTCATTATGTATTTGGTATTCTTCTACGTCGGACTTTTTTGCCCTGTATTCATCATTCTATGTTATGTTTTTTAGGGTTTGTTTAGAATTCTACTACTCCAAGACTGACTTCTAGCGCCTGATTTACCTTGGCCATTAGTTCCTCGTCCAAATGCGTAATCTTATCTGTCAGGCGTTGTTTGTCAATTGTTCTAATTTGTTCTAAAAGAATGACAGAATCTCTTTCAAAGCCATCTTTACGAGTAGCTTCCACATGTGTTGGCAACTTCGCTTTTTGTATCTTTGCGGTTATCGCTGCGACAATCACTGTTGGACTGAATCTATTACCAATATCATTTTGAATGATGAGAACAGGCCTTATTCCCCCTTGCTCGCTTCCGACCACGGGGGAAAGGTCCGCGTAGTATACGTCACCACGCTTCACCATCAGCCATTAACCTCCTAAAATACTAATATTCCTGTCTTCTGCTTCTGCTTCGACATGGGTACACTCGCATGCGATAGCAAAATTAATAGTTGCCATTTCCGCATAGCCGCGTTCCATCTCGTCTCTTAATTCACGTGCCCTTTTCTCTTGCAAAAATTGTTGCGTTGCTTCCATTATAACTTCACTCCGCCCCATTTTTTCTTTTTCTACAACTACGTCGAGTTCCTGTACCATTTCCTGTGTCAGTTCTACGGATATTATCGTCCGCTTTTCTTTCTCTAACACCTGTCACACCCCCAAAGCCTCGTACCTGTAAGTAACAACTATATCGTACCATTATCAAGCCATGAAGAAAAGAGTTATTTAGTATTTACTTATTAAGATTATCGTATATCGACCTAATAGCATTACTTAAGACCTAGATATAGCAATAAAGTTTTATACCTTAGATTATAAACTTTTCCCTAAAAAAAAGCACGAATAACACCTTCTAATTGATGTATTTTCTAGGGATTCGCTCGGTTAACATACAAGTAACTTCATAATTAATTGTGTCTAAATATTCAGCTGCATCATCGGCTGTAACTGTTTTTTCTTGTTCAGTACCAATTATCGTTACTTTTGTACCAGTTTGAAATTTATATGGTAGTTTTATAATTATTTGATCCATACACACCCGACCTATTATAGGAACTTTTTTTCCTGCTATCAGTACTTGA
Source organism: Listeria immobilis (assembly GCF_014322845.1). Lineage (NCBI taxonomy): Bacteria > Bacillati > Bacillota > Bacilli > Caryophanales > Listeriaceae > Listeria > Listeria immobilis. Next base: position 174,935 of record NZ_JAASUA010000006.1, read on the forward strand.
AATCCACTATAATGGCGAATAAGCCCATCTGCATACCCGATTGGTAGTGTTGCCACCCATTCTTTTTCAGTTGCGGTATAGGTTGCCCCGTAACTCACGCTATCACCAGGAGAAAGTTCTTTCACATGTACTATCTCAGTATATAGTGCGAGTGCTGGTTTTAATTTAAAAGGTAAACTTGTTTTCACTTCAATGGATGGTGTTAAACCATACATGGAAATGCCAAAACGTATTGCATCAAATCCTACCTGAGATTGTAATAAAGAAGCCGCCGAATTTGCCGTATGGACATATGTTGGTCGCGCTTTTAAACCACTTAATATAGAATGAAATTTTGCTAATTGTTGTTCAAAATAACTAGTTTCTAATTGATCCGCTGTAGCAAAATGAGTATATACTCCTTCTAAAATCAAGTTCGTATTCTGAGCGATTTCCGCTTCCATTCGTGCAGCTTCTTCCGCCTCTCGAATACCCAAACGCCCCATTCCACTATCTATTTTCAAATGAACTTTTAGTGGCAGTTCGGGATCCACACCTGTTAACCAGTCTTCTCTAAAAATCGTTAATGAAATATCATTGCGTGCTGCTAGATTTACATCTTCTTTTCTTGTCGCACCTAGGACTAAAATAAAATCATCTTTAAACCCTGCTTCTCTTAACGCAAGTGCTTCATCCAAAATAGCTACACAAAAACCTTTTGCCCCTGCTTCTTTAGCTGTTTTTGCCACTTCGATAATTCCATGACCATAGGCATTTGCTTTAACAACTGCCCAGACTGCTACGTTTTCTGGAAGTCTTTTTTGTTCATTTTGAATATTTTCGCGTATTGCTGCACGATCAACTTCAATCCATGTTGGACGATGCCAGCCTGTTACCATAGTCTACACATTCCTTTCTATACTTCAATAATTACTTGGGCCGCAGCTGATCTCGCAGTATGGGTAATGCTCACAAACACAGTTTCACCTGAATGGGTTGGCATTGTCACATGAGGTCTGCCATCTTCTACTTGCAAAATTTCCACATCTGTAAAGCTTAAATGTTTTCCGAAACCTGTTCCGTTCGCCTTGGCATATGCCTCTTTGGCAGCAAATCGACCTGCTAAAAATTCAATTTTACGGCTACCTTCATATTTTTCAAATTGACTAATTTCTTTTTTTGTTAAAATCCGTTCAATAAAACGAGGATTTTTTTCTAAAACTTGTTTGACGCGTGCTAAATCAATCATATCTAGCCCAATCCCTTTAATCATCTTACACCTCTTTCAAAAAATCTGTTAGGTTGTTTGCAGCAGTTCTTGCACCAGCAATACAATCAGGAATGCCTACACCCTGATAACTCATTCCCGCAAAATAAATTCCAGGATAATCTGTTGTTATATTTTCTTTTAGTTGTTTTAATCGCTGCTGATGTGTTACTAGGTACTGTGGCATCGCTGACTTCATTCGGCTCACCTCATAAAAAAGCGGGGCAGACTGAATATCCATCATTTCTGCATAATCTTTTAAAACTGCCGAAACAATTGCTTCGTCACTTGCTTCTTCCAACCAAGATTCTCCTGCTTTACCAACAAAACCTCGCAGTAACATTTTATTTTCAGGGACCATGTGTGGCCATTTTTTTTGCACCCATGTACAAGCAGTGGTCTTATATGGCGCTGTTCTGGCAACTAAATACCCCGTTCCATCTGGCAAAATCGGCACATCACTTTCATCGTATGCCAACGAAACAGTAGCAAGCGTTGTAAGTGGTTGATTCGCAAAAGGACTAGTTGTTGTTTCTGCTAATAAATCAATTAAAGTGTCATGAGTATCAGCGATAATTATGCCATCTGCTGTCATTTTATCGCCATCTTCAAAAGTAATTTCATAGGAACTACCCTTTTTCAATATTTGTGTTGCTTGTTTTTTTGTGTGCAAATTTTTCTTTGGCAGCGCTTGTTCAACGGCTTTTGGCAACATAGCTAATCCACCTGAAAGTGTTCTAAATGCGCCAATCGTTGCTTTAGTTCCAGTCGTGTTCAGCTGTCCCTTCTGCAAACCATCCATTAAACTACCGTGCTTTGCAACCGCTTCTTCAAATTGTGGAAAAGTAGCACGTAAGCTCATTTTATAAATATCACCTGCATAAATTCCAGATAAAAGTGGCTCTATAAGCGTTTTTACTAATTCTTTTCCAAATCGCACTTCAAAAAAATCACCAATCGATTGGTCTGCTTTGGTTGTATTTGCAGGGATGGTTGGCTCTTGTAAGGCTCGAGCTTTCCCTACTTCAGAAATAAGTGTACTTGCAAGTAGTGCTTGTTTATTCGTTGGAATGCCCATCACAGAGCCTTCTGGAATTGGATGAAGTGCATTTTGATGGTAAATGTAAGAACGCCCTGTCGCATTCGCAATTAATTGGTTATCTAATCCTAGTTCACTAACCAATTCAACACCAGCTGGCTTTCTCGCTAAAAACGAATCTGGTCCTTTTTCAATTAAAAAACCATCTCGTTTTACTGTTTCAAATTTCCCGCCTAACTTCTCTTCTTTTTCTACTAATTCCCATGTATAATTCGGATGTGTTTTTTGTAGTTCATAAGCTGCTGCAAGCCCCGATAAGCCGCCTCCGATAATTACAATATGTTTCACTACGTAACCAATCCTCTCTCTACTAAACTTGCTTTATTCTCTCTATTTTACCGCAATTACGACAAAAATAATAGAACATCCTTTGGCAAAAAGAAGCTACTTTTCATCAAAGGATGTTCTTATTATTATTTATTAATGGTCTTTGCGGGACTATACCAGTTGTATACCTTGATTGCTTGTTCCTTATTTAAATAACGAACATAGGCTTCCGCACTTGCACTTCCTGATTTTAGCCAAACATTTAAGTGGCGTGTGCTTCCTTTTTCCATCCAAATACTCTGTCTTATGCTTAAGCCTTGAATTCGCTCTTTTCGCATCACATAGGTTAATTTGGAAATAACTGGGCGCGCTTGAACAATTAAAGTATGTTTATCTGAAGCGACACCTGTTGCACGGTAACTTGCGATTGCTTTCATTCCTGCTAAAATCGGCAATAGCACACTAATAAGTCCGAGCGGGAAAAATAAAATGCTCGCAATGATTGCTGGAATGACTGTCCAAACTAAGTAAATCTGCAAAAATCGACGCAAACTTGCTTTTGGAGCACGTTCCATTTTTTCCGTATCAAATAAATAATTTGGTAGCATTTCGCTTAAAGTTTGGAATGCTAGATCTTTTTTCATGATTGGTAAAAGTAAAATATCGCCTGATTTCTTTTCGTCTCCTGAATTTCCGGCAGTGACCACTTTTACAGCTACTAATCCGAGCATTTGACGAAGTGGGGACTCTACAATGATAATTCCCTGGATACGGGCAAGTGAGATGGTTGTATGATTTCGTTCTAAAAGTCCTTTTTCGACAACTAGTGAATCGGAAAATTTCATAAGTTTGAATTGGAAATATTTGAAAAGTGTCATAACGATTGATATTCCCCATAGAACTAGCAAAATCACAACAATTAAAATAATCATTACAATAATACCCATTTTCCAAAGCTCTTCTGCTTGCGATTCCATCCAGTCAGTGGGAATGACTTCGCGAAATTGTTGCATAAAGGCAAGCACAATTAATAGTGTTCCAAATACCCCACCAGAAGTTACTGCCATTAAGATTAATTGTTTAGTTTCAAGCATTACGGTTTTTTCTGGAGCTTCCGTTATTTTTTCGGTAGTCTGTTCTTCTTCCACAATAGCTTCTTTTATTGCTTGTTTTTTGCCATCTCTTAGCGTATTTAATTCCTCTACTACACTCACTGGAACAGCTACTAAATCGGCTTCTGCTTTTCCATTTCCGCCTGCAGTCTCAATTAGAATTTGACACACATTAAATGGAATAAAGAAAAACCATTGTTTCTTTTGTACAGTTTGGATGCGTTCGTAAGGGATATATGTATTCTTCCTAAAGATCAAACCATACTTAATCCGAATGCCTTGGTCTTCTAAAGTATATTTGTAGGTAATATATTTCAACACAGCTGGTGTTAAAATAAGCAAAACTACCAGGACGGTAATAAAATAAATCCCCCAGCTTGGTAAATATCCAGTACTTTCAATCCCTCTAAAAATAGAAAATAATGCAACTACAATGGGAACGATATTTCTCCTGATATTTGTAATCATTTCTTTCATTAATGCTATTGGATGAAGGCGCCTTTCTTCAAACATCTTCTTTCGCCACCTTCACAAGTTCCAAAATATGATGTCTTAGTTCATCTGATTCTGCTTCATTTACCGCTTCAATCACATGCGTTTTTGCCGCTGTCGTGATCGATAGTGAAACAAGCTTTTGTCTTCTAAGTAGTGGTCCTTGTCCTGTTTCTACATGTTGAATGCGTACCATCGGAATTAATACCCGACTTCGAAAAATGATACCATGTTGAATTTCCATTTCATCTGGTTTAATTTGATAACTCCACCTCGCAAAACGAAACGGAATAATAAACCCGTAGACAAAAATTGCATACAACAAAGTAAAACCAAATCCAATCATGCTCCACCATAGTGAAATATCTGTATAATAAAAAATCACAGCTGCTACAGCCGAACAAAGCAGAAAGGAAAAGACAGCAATTCCCTCTGTTTGCCGCCAGACAGTTTTAATTTTTTCTGGTAGTTTTTTTTCTAAATTTTCAAGTTCCATTGCTCTACTCCTTTTTTCTTTTTATCTTACGTTAATAATCAATAAATGGGAAGGACTTCCTTAAAATTAAATAAATATTTTTTTATGAGCATTATTCATACTTTATTCACATTTATTTTTTATACTATAGTTAAGGGGGGAAAATAATGAAGAAAAAGATGCAATTAATACTTATAGTAATGCTTCTGTCTGCAACGCTTAGCTGGCTCCCAAAAATAGCCCAAGCGCATACAGAATCCACTACAGTAACACACACATCACAAACTTCCAGTGAATTAATGGAATTATTTCTAACTTATTCTATCCAAAACCCCTATTTCGAAGTTACTAAAAACCGTGTTGAATTTATGTTTGAAACAGAAGAAAAGGCGATTATTACTATCACAACTAATAACTACACAAAAAAAATTACTGATCCTACTAAATACCATCAATTCGTGATTGCAAATTTAGAACCTGGAAATAATTTAATTACAATCACTGCAAAAACGGCTGACCAAAATACCAATAGTAAGACAATCACGATTAACCTACCGGAAAAACCAGAAAAGAATTCAAAAAAAATCCATCATAAATCTAACAATGAAAACTTTACACATCGAAAAAAAGGCTATCTTTTATAATAATGAAAAAGGCGACGCTCATGTAACTAGCGCCGCCCTTTTTTTAATTTTTACGTAGAAATAAAATACTAAAGAAAACGGAGCCTAAACCAGTTAGAAGTGTTAGTAAAGTACTAGTATCTCCTGTATGTGGTAATGTCTCCGTTGTCTTAACTTCACTATTAATTTTCGTTACATTGGTTACTTTTGGAGTAATTGGTGTAGTAATACTCGTTAGTAATGATTTCTCAATCGTTAATTGCAATTTTTGATTTACTTGTAAATTATCGGAAGAAAGATTATTCCAGTCTTTGATTTCCGCAACGGTTACTTCAAATTTTTTAGCAACTCCTGGTAAAGTATCTCCACTTTTGACTTTATAAATGACTTTTATTTTACCATTTTCTTCTGAATTTTTTACTATCTCTAATGGACCAAAGTCTGTTTCGACTACACGTTCAATTGGTTGTTTTTCAGCTGGAATAAATGGAGGTTCTTCTTTTACAGGTGGTTGTGGTGGCGGCGGTGTTCCTACTCCTTGTCCACCGCTTCCGTAATCAATCACACTGGCATTTCTGGAAACTGCTTCTAAATTATCTCCTGCGAGGGTTGCTTTATTAGTATAACTCTTTTGTTTGTTGGTTATTTTACTATCATACGTAATGACCACCGATTGATTGGCGAGCGTTCCAATTGTTAAGCGGAAATTCCGATTACTATCTAGTGAAATTTCTTGCTGAGTTGTTGAAATCACCTTTTTATTTGCATCCCGATATTTTATCGTCGCTTTACCAAGCAAATTTTGTCCAGTGCCAAGTGTATCTGTATAAATAGCATTATCCACTTGTAAAAGGGCATTGTTTAAAGTAACAGTCCAGTGCAAAATACTAGTATCTTTGTCGTCCATCCGGCCTTGTTTAAAAACAACTGTTGGAGAGCCTGTTCCACCACCAGTAGTTACTTTACCAATATAAGTATCCCAAAGTTGTGTAGTATTATTTACTGGAAATAAAATTTGGTTAATTTGATCTGTTTGAATTTTTTGGTTATTAAATGTAGCATTGTAAAATAGGCTGCCACTTAAATCTGTATGTGTATTAACATAATCTGTAAAAGTTAAAGTTATTGTTCCTGTTGTTGAATCTACCGTTGCATTTGCAATGGTATTTCCATTCGCATCATTGACAGGAAATCCACCAAAATTTATTAATTTGAGTTGTTCAGGTATAGTTAACGTCATCGTTTCACCGCTAGCTACTGGTTCTGTAATCACAAAATCATACACAACTCGAACTTTAGAGTTTTCTTTGAAGTTAGTTGTATCTTCCCCATTTTGATTTTGTAGTGCAACTTTAGTAAAAAAACTGCTCCCGTAATCTGTCGCTGCTTCTGCTTTTGGTACAAAAAATAGTGTCGTCAATAAAAAAACAAGTGCAAAAATCAACCACTTCTTATTCATTTGTTTCATTCCCCCTTAAAACATCTATCTGTACAGTTCCCAAATCAGCTAATTTGTAAACTTTACCACTATTTAAAATCATAAAAAAACGCCAGAAATTGTTTTCTGGCGTCTGTCTTATTTTATTCCCCCACTTTATTTGTTCCTTCTTGAACTAATTCTACTAAATATAAAAAACGAAGCTAATTAATAGTTTAATTAATCATTTTTTTGAAGTGGAGACGTTTATTTAAAAGATACATAAGCGGAATACCAATACCCATGACAATAAATTCACTTAAAGCGGTTGTTGCCCATGTAAGGAAGAATGGTAAATCAAAGACGATTACTAACTCCCAAGCAATAATTGCCATTGTTACTGAGAAAAGTATCGTGTTAATAATCATTCGTGGGATAATTCCTTTGACATATTTAGAAATTCCAATCATTAGTAACAGGGAAATAGCTGATTGCGCTACACCAAATACTAAATCAATCCAACCTAAGCCAGAAAAGAATAAGTTAGTAATAAACACGCCAACAATAATTCCCCAAAAATACTTTTTATTAAAAACAATCAGATGGTTAAAAATTTCTGGCAAACGAAATTGTAGTGCCATAAAACCAATTGGTGCAACAACCATACCGAGCACCACATAAAGTGCAGCAATAATGGCATTCACCGTTAATATTTTCATTTTCATTATTATTCCTCCTAGTTTTTTTACGTGGGATGGTATGAATGAACCACGTGTGGCAGTAAAATTTGCCAACATGCTATTTTCTCATAAATGAGTTGTAATGTAAATGGCTGGATGAGTATTATAAAAACTATCTAACATCAATAATAACGAAGAAAAATTTGTCTTACATTATTTGTGGACACTCCAAACAAGTCATATGGACGGCAATAATCAAAAAAACTGGGCTATCGAATAAATCGACAGCCCAGTTTTGATTTTATTTAGATTTTTGAGTGTAGTTGCCTTTGTTTCCGCCACCGCTACGTTGTTCGCCATTTCCACGACGATCACGATTGCCAGAGCCAGAACCACCGCCACTACGACGACCTTTACCGCTGTTGTTACGATCACGGTAGCTTCCGCCTTTACCGCTTCCACCGCGATAGCCGCCACCTTTGCCGCCTTTGCCATTTTTACCTTTGTAGCCACCGCCACCACGAGATGGTAATGGGCGTTCTTCGGTAATATGAACTGGTGTTTTATCTGGTTCTTTTGCTAACATTTTAAGCATTGCTGCTGCGATGTCTGTTGCATCATATTTTTCTAATAATTCATTTGCAAACGTTTTATAATCAGCAAGATTTTCTTCCGTAATTGCTTCTTGAATTTTTTCTGTTGCTACTCGTAATTGACCTGCAAAAGCTTCATCCCAAGTAGGAGCTTGAAGTGGTTGCATACGTTTTTTCGTAGTTTCTTCTACGATACGCAGGTAACCCATTTCACGAGGTTGTACGAATGTAATTGCCATACCTTCTTTACCAGCACGACCAGTACGACCAATACGGTGAACATAGCTTTCTGGATCTTGAGGAATGTCATAGTTATATACGTGAGTTACGCCGGAAATATCAAGTCCACGTGCTGCTACATCTGTCGCAACTAGAACATCAATTTTTCCTTCTTTAAATTTGCGTAATACGCTCATACGTTTTGCTTGTGTTAAGTCGCCGTGGATTCCCTCAGCTACATAACCACGCATATCAAGCGCACGAGATAATTCATCTACACGACGTTTTGTACGGCCAAAAACAATTGCAAGTTCTGGTGCTTGTACGTCTAATAAACGAGATAATACGTCAAATTTTTCTTTTTCATGCACTTTTACGAAGAATTGCTCAATTAATAGTGCAGTCATTTCTTTTGCTTTAATGCGAATAAGTTCTGGGCTGTGCATGAAACGTTCACCAATACGGCGAATTGGATCAGGCATTGTTGCAGAAAATAGTAATGTTTGACGTTCTGCTGGTACTTCTTTTAGAATCGTTTCAATATCATCAATGAAGCCCATGTTTAGCATTTCGTCTGCTTCATCTAGTACAAGTGTTTCCACGTTGTCTAGTTTCAGTGTGCGACGGTTAATATGATCCAAAATACGTCCTGGCGTACCAACTACGATTTGCGGATTTTTCTTAAGTGAACGGATTTGACGGCTAATATCACTACCACCGTAAACCGCTAGCACACGTACATGTTTATCATAGCTAAGTTTATAAAGCTCTTCTGAAACTTGGATTGCCAGTTCCCGTGTCGGAGCGATAATTAAAGCTTGTACGTTATTATTTTTTTGATCAATTTTGTGGATCATTGGTAGACCAAAAGCGGCTGTTTTACCAGTACCTGTTTGTGCTTGTCCGATTAAGTCTTTACCTGCTAGTCCTAGTGGAATTGTTTTTTCTTGGATTGGCGTTGCTTCTTCAAACCCCATCCGATTTACTGATTTTACAATTTTTTCGTCCAGTCCGAACTCCGAAAATTTTGTCAATGTCATTTCTCCTTTACCTGTTTAAAGTTTGGTAGGAGAGCTACTTTTATAATTCATCACAATACGCTTATTACGATTGTTTGTCTGTTCATTTGCAGTTGTTTTTATGAAAACTGCTATCTTTCATTTTCATTTTTCTGCAATAGAAAAGCCTGGGCGCACCAAGCAAAATGATTCACGGCATCAGAAATTTTCTCTGCCACTATAGCAGTTCTAACGCATCAAATAAAAAAGCCCTCATTAATCACTAGGCTAAATAAAACCTAATAAACTTCCATCTATCATCATAACATACTAACTATTTCTTTTCAATGTTAAAAGCTTATCTTTGCCCTGTATTATCGAATAAAAAACTATTTTCTTTTTCAAATGTACGCTTATCGGTGAATTTTCGTTTTTTTGGCTGCTTTTTTGGTTGGAAATAGCCGGAAATCAAGTAAATATGATTTCCAGCTATTCATTAATTCCATAAAGCCAACACTGCTTTTTTTAAATTATTCATTGTTTCTATAGCAATTGCTTCTGTTTCCCCAATGCTTTGAAAATAAATCTTACATTTTGGTTCTGTTCCTGATGGCCGAATTGCAAACCAGGAATTGTTTTTTAAATAGAATTTTAAAACATTTTCTTTTGGCAAATGAATCGGCGTTACTTCATTGTTTATAAGATTAACTCGTTCGCTTAATTGGAAATCTTCCACCTGACTTATTTCCAGAATAAACAGTGGGTGCTTACGTAACGTTTCCATTACTTGGTTCATTTTAGCTTGACCAGTATCGTTTTCCAGTGTAATTGTATGCAGTAATTCTTTATGATAGCCATATTTTTCATATAAACTCGTTAATTTTCTAAGTAATGTACTACCTTGTTTTTTATTATACAGTGCCATTTCTGCAACAAGTAACGCTGCTTGAATCGCATCTTTATCGCGAACAAATGGGGCAATTAAATAACCATAACTTTCTTCATAGCCAAAAATAAATGGTATGTCTTCCTGTTCCAACTCTGCTATTTTTTCGCCAATAAATTTAAACCCTGTTAGCGTTTGGATGTGGCGGATGCCGTAACTAGATGCAATTTCCCCACCCAAATCACCAGTGACAATCGTATTAATCATCGTATGTTCTGATGTAATGTTCGGTTTTGCAGCTAAAATATAATCAAGAAGCAATGCCCCTAATTGATTTCCAGTTAAAATTTGGTAATCACCGCTTTTAGTTAAAACAGCCACTCCAAGCCGGTCAGCATCCGGATCTGTTGCTAGGATAATATCTGCTTTGCTGTTCTTTGCTAGTTTTTTAGCAAGTTCAAAACTATTTGGTTCTTCTGGGTTTGGTGAAATTACAGTAGAAAAGTTTCCGTCTGGCTCCCTTTGTTCTGGAACAATCGAAACATGGTCCAATCCATTTTCAGTCAAACCCCGCATAACAAGTTCTCTCCCAGCACCATGAAGCGGTGTATAACAAATGTTTAATTCCTTGCCATGAGTCACTAATAATTCGCGGCGAAAAACAACGGAGGTTAGGGCGTTTAAATAAGCATCATCCATTTCTTTTCCAAACGATGTTACGAATAAATTGGGAAGTTCGCGAATCGGAATAGTAAACATATTTTTAACTTTTTTTAGAAATCCAGCTATTTCTTGTGCAGTGCCTAATGTTATTTGACAGCCATTTTTATCATAGACTTTAAACCCATTATAAATGGAGGGATTGTGGCTTGCGGTAATGACCACTCCTGCAAAAGCTTTTTTCTCACGCACACAAAATGATAATGCTGGTGTAGGGCGAATCGCATCCGAAAGATAGACACAAATATCCATAGCAGAAAGCACTTTTGCGGTTTCCATTGCAAAAAGTTGCGAATTATTTCTAGAGTCAAATGCGATTGCAACACCCATTTTCGCTCCATTATTAACTACAACATATTCACCAAGAGCTCTTGCTACCCTTCTAATCGTAAAAATATTTATTCGCTTGGAACCAATCCCCATCTTGCCACGCATACCACCAGTTCCAAACGATAAGTAACCATCAAATCGCTCCCATTCAGTTTCTACTTGCTTTAATTCGGCTTTCCATTCATCTGATAAATCCGCATTATGCCAATCTTTCAAATAGTTTTGCCAAGTCATTTATTTTCCACTTCTAACTGATGTAAAATATCACTTATTTTCAAATCACACCCTGCCATAGATGTATCAGCTACTCCATAATACATATGCAGTATATCGCCTTCTTGTATTGCACCACAAGCAAACACAACATCTCCAAAAAAGCCATTTTTTTCATATTCTGCTTCTGGTTCAAGAATTGGTGTTGCCGTTCGTTTTAGCACAATTGTTGGATCTTCTAAATCAAGCAGTGCTGCTCCCATAACATAACGATTTTCTTCTGTTGCTCCGTGATATAAAATTAGCCAACCTTCTTCTGTTTTAATAGGTACACAGCCGCCACCAACACGACCACTATCATATTCTCCTGGACGAATACCAAGTAAATGGCGGTGATCGCCAAAACTACGTAAATCAGGCGATGAAGCAATCCAAATATCTAAATTACCAATACTTTTTAAACTCGGGCGATGAAGTGCATAATATTTCCCATCTATCTTTTCTGGAAAAATAAGCACATCTTTATTTTCAGGTGCAAAAATATTTCCTTGATATGTTAAATTTTCAAAGTCTTTTGTTGTAATAAGTGCATCTGCTACACCAAACTCAGATACTGCGCTGAAATTCACGTGATATGTATCACCTATTTGTGTCACACGCGCATCTTCAATTCCGAATGTTTGATATTCATTAAATGGATATAAAAATGGTTTTTCATCTAATGTAAAATGATGCCCATCTTTACTACGTGCAATTCGAATATAAGAAAGCGAAGTCAAATAAGAAAAGCCATCTAATTTTGCTTTATGACGAATCATTCGCGGATCTTCAAAGTCATAATTTTCATCGTCTAAACGAAATGATTCCAACTCTAATTTTTGTTCTTTTACATTATAAACAGGTGCAAGTACTACTTCTGGATCTTCACTAACTGGTTTTTCGGCAACACGAAGCAGTAAAAGCACTTCGTCATTGTATTTAGCAACTCCTCCATTAAACGCGCCGATTACTTCAAATCCTTTATGAATAGGCTTTACGTCTAGTGGTGTAATTAATGGGTTTTCTTCATAACGATAAATATTCATTTGTCTACAAAACTCCTACTATTAGTTATTTTTAAATGGATCTGGAATGATGATTTTTTGTGCATTTGCATCGCCTATCCCTGCATAAAGTTCTGCATAACCATCTGATTTTCTAATTAGGCCTCCACTAAACACAACGTCCGCTAAATCAGGTCTTTTCGGCTCACTTGGTGCAAAATCCGCTCGTTCCGCAATAATTTTTTCTTGTTCGATTTCTGTAAAGTCTTCATTTAATTGAAAGCTAAGGGAATAATAATGACGATCACCCGCCTCATCAAAACAGGCAATATGTCCAAGAACGCCCACTTTACCATTTTCAAGTAAATGAATCTCGTTCCCGCCACCCCATTCTTCTCCAGCAAAATTCCGTCTTAGAAGAGGTGCTGTGGCAATTTTTTCGTTGGTTAATTCAGACAAATTGTTAATGACTGTTGCGCCAATTTTCCCACGTCCGCCTTTATCGCCTTGTGGTCTAGTTAAAACCAGAATTCGCCGATCAGCTAGTTCTTTGATTCGTAAATCTTTCATACCAACCGGACCAGAAAGAATTTTTCCAACTTTATTTAGAGACTCTACCCGGTACAAATTGGTTCGCCAGTCTAATTTGGTCGAATCTGTTTCTTTTGGAAATACTTCGACGCCTCCTAGTATTAATTCTCCCTGTACAAAAGTAATAAATGGATCTTGTAACGCTAAAACGGCTGTATTTTCTACTAGTCGAAAATGATTATCTACTGTTTTTTCAAAAAAACGGATTTCTGCTAATTCACTATCACGTCGCTCTACTCGACCTGCGATATATACTTTCCCTAACCAATTAAATGGCGCTGTAATGTTGTAAACGTCTTTATCTAATACGCCCTCCAACGAAAGTGATATGCCACCTGATACATTTTGTTCACGATATTCTTTTAATAATGTTTGAATTTGTTTCATTTTAACCCTCCACTCTAAGCGCGATTCCAGCATATGGTCCCATCTTAATTTTTGTTTCAGAAATATTTGCTTCACCAAAAACAAGGGTTGCTTTTTCTTCCAGTGAAAAGTCCACAAAGCCCTCTCCAAAATGAAGTAAAAACAGAAATTCACCACGTCTATAGCTTAGTAACTCACCAGCTAATTTTAAAGATGTATATTCTTCTTTTTTAAAGTCCGTTGTTTTTCGAAAAGCCAATAATGCTTGATAAAATGTCCACATTGATTTAGCTTCCTTCTCCGGTAAGCTCGCTGATTTAATCCAAGGTTCACCATCCGAAAATGCTTTTTTATCAGGAAATACCATCGGCCCTCGTGCTTTATCTCGTGTTTTTTGAATGGCGATTTCTAAGGCACATTCTGGGTTCAAATCCCCCTCCAGCGCTTGATAATATGCAGAAACCCCTTGAATATCACGCATCTCTTCCACTGATGTAAAAGTAAGGTCTGGCATTCCCATTTCTTCACCATAATAAATAAACGGTACGCCTTTTGCTGTTAACATTAAGAAAGCCAAAAGTTTTGTTTTTAATAAATCCCCATCAGCAAGTCGTGTTGTAAATCTACTCATATCATGACTTCCGAAAAAAAGAGTTGGCCATTGTCCGTCTGATAATGCCATTTCCATTGCATTTAATGTAGAAAAGATCGATGCAGCATCCACTTTTTCCACACTACCAAAATTAAAATTAAAAGTAACGTCTAACATTTTTTTCGAACTATAGCTAGCGATTTCAGTTAAATCATCCGAGCTAATTTCCCCTACTAGAAAAACATCTTGGTCTTTTTTACAAAACCTAGAAATTTGTTCTAAAACATCTTTTAATCCTGATTGATTGCGGTCATATAGATGTTTCATCTCACCATTTTCTACCGGGTTATCAGGAAATTCCAAAACCAAAGTCAAATTATTAATAACATCCAATCTAAATCCAGCGACTCCTTCATTTAGCCAAAAAGCTAACACATTTTCCATTTCTTTTTGAACTAACGGATTGGCCCAATTTAAATCTGCCTGCTCTTTCGCAAAACTATGATAATAATATTCCTTTGTTTCTTCGTCAAATTCCCAAGCTGTTCCTCCAAAAAAAGATTCCCAATTATTCGGCTTCTCACGCCAAATATAATAATCCCGCTTAGAATTAGTTTTACTACGACGTGATTCTCGAAACCAAGCATGTTCAGTGGAGGAATGATTTAAAACTAAATCAATAATGACTTTAATATCGCGTTTCGCAGCTTCCCTCATAAACTCACGAAAATCGTCCATATTACCATAATCAGGATTAATTTCGCAGTAATCCGAAACATCGTAGCCATTATCAACTTGCGGCGAAGGATAAAACGGTGTTAACCATATACCGTCTATCCCCAATTCCGCTAAATAATCAAGCCGATTTGTCAGTCCTTTAAAGTCACCTAAGCCATCACCATTACTATCCTGAAAAGATTTCATATAAATTTCATAAAAAACGCTGCCTCGCCAAAACTCCAAGCCAAGTCACTCCTTCTATTTCAAAGTAAATTGCATTCCTTCTTGGAATTTCTTCGAGAAGAATAGGAAAAGAATAATCAAAGGAAGCGTTAGTAGTACAGAAGCCGCATACATTGGACCTGGATAAGTAGCATATGGTCCAAACATTTGTGAAATCAATACATTTAACGTTACTGTGCTATCGCTTTTCGTTACTAACATATCCCAAAGTAAATTGGTCCATCTGTCCGTAAACAAGAACAAAAAGATAACGGTTGTAATTGATTTTGACATTGGTAAAACGACCCGAAATAAAATCTTTAAATCACTCGCCCCATCCAGTTTTGCTGCTTCAATTAATGTATCTGGAATAGCTTTAAAAAAGTTAGTATACATAAATACTGCCCATAAACTAAGCATTGTCGGAATAATCATCCCGGCATACGTATCTAACAGCCCCATATCCGTAATCATTAAGAACTGCGGAATAAGCAAAATAATTGCTGGAAAAAACATCTGAAATAAAATGGCATTATTAACTAGTTTTTTTCCTTTAAAATCTACTTTTGCCAATGCATAACCAACCATTAATCCAAATAACAACATAAGCCCAGTGGCAATTGTTGATACGATAATTGTATTGATAAACGCATGAATCCATGGTGCTGGCGCTGCTACAACTGAATTACCAAATAACCAATCCCATGAACGCATTGTAAATTCAGTGGGAATTAATTTTTTGTCCACTTGATCCCAAGCTGCAAATGAGTTCAACACAAGATAAATAAATGGATAAATCATGACTAACATTAGTAAAGTTGTTAAGATATAACGAACAATTTTACCTGCTTTACTATTATGTCCAACCATTTCGTTGACCCCATTTCTCAAGCATTTTCTTAATAACACCAATCGATGCAAATGTTACAGTTGCAGCTATAAGCGAAATAGCCGATGCATAACCTGAATTTAAATTAACAAATGCTTGGTTAAAAATTTCCATTTGCCATGTATTGGTAGCAAAGTTTGGCCCACCACCAGTTAATTGATACACCTCAGTGAAAATACCAAAACTAACACCTACCGCAAGTACAATGACAGTAAATAAGGCAGGATAAAGCATTGGTACAGTAACTTTCCAAAAAGTTTTAAATCGACCAGAACCATCCATTGCAGCCGCCTCATAAATTTCATGGTTTATACTCGCTAGCCCAGAAATTAAAATAAGTGCATAATACCCAGACATTTTCCAAGCAATCATAAGTGAAATAATTACTAGCGCAGACATTGGAGTTCCCAACCAATCAATATCCCAGCCAAATTGATTACGCAAAAAGACATTTAATGCACTATTATATGAAAGTAGTCCTTGTACAATTAAAGAAGTTACAACACCCGACGATAAATACGGCAGAAAGAAAGCAACTAAATAAAGCCCTTTGAATTTCGGAAGCCCATTAACTAAAACAGCGACAACCATTGAAATAATCAAAGCCATTGGTACAAAAACAATTAAAAACTTATATGTCACAAAAAAGGCTGCTTGAACTGCTGGACTTGTAAATGCTTTAACAAAATTATCTAAACCAACAAAATGGATATCCGGACTCATCATATTCCAATCAGTAACGGATAACCAAATGGACCAAACGAGCGGTACTAAGAAAAATATCGCTGTGAATATGAGATACGGGCTGGTAAATGACCAGCCCAATTTGTTATTTCGCCGCTTCATTCTTGAAGCACCCCGTCCTCAGCTTTCTTCATATCTGACCAAGCTTTTGCAGGTTTTTTCTCGCCACGAACAATTGGGTTCCATGCTTGTTCACCAATTATTTGTTGAATATCATTATATTTAGCATCATCCATTGCTGGAATGCTATGTGGTACATTTGCTGCGTAAACTTCTAATTCTGGATTTTCTTTAAAGAAAGCTGCAAATGCATCATTTTCTGTTGCATCATCACGAGCTGGAATTAAGTTGGTTGTTTCTAAGAATTTCAAATCATTTTCATCATCACTATATACAAATTCCAAGAAATCCATTGCCGCTTCTTTTTCTTTATCTGTTGCCTCCGCATACATAACTACGCCTTTAGAATCGGCATATGTAGCAATATTTTCTTCATCCGCCATGTTATCAGGTACTAAAGGAGCGCTTATTGTGTAGTTCTCATTGTATTTCAACTCAGGAAATTTTTCGTCCCAATTTGGGAAAGTCCATGGGCCATTGTCTGCCATAATACTTGTACCTGTTTCAAATGGATCTGTTGCTTTACTAGAAAGAAGTAATTTGTTTTTTTGTAATTCCGACATAAAAGTAAGCAGTTCCGTACCAGCCTTATCATCTGCAACTAATTTTCCATCTTCTACAAATGCATTTCCTTTAGATGCTGCATCATATAGTGGGAAGAAATCGAACCAACGCATCCAAGCGGTTGGATCGGATAAATCACCTTTTGCCCAAAGAACTTTATCTGGATATTTTGCTTTTAGTTTCTTACCAACCTCAAGCGCTTCACTATATGTTTTTGGTGCAGCATTATAACCAAGTTCTTTAAGCGTATCTAAACGCCAAGCAAATAGTATTGGATTAGAATAAATTGGTAACACATACTGGTTGCCATCAGAGAACTTCCATGAATCCATTGTTTCGGTCATATTTCTTTCATCTACCACTTTATCGAGTCCCTTTACATCATTTAAAGGAACAATTGCTTTACTATCTGCTAATTGCGCTGCGAAACTACGATTGATATTTTCAGACATTGTTGGTGCCGTTTTAGAGGCAATAGCTGATTGAATAGTTGCTTCAGAAGATGGACTTTCTTTCATTTGGCTAACTTCAATGGTTACATCTGGATTTTCTTTTTCATAAGCTTTAGCCATTTCATCCCAATATTTTACTTGTGTTGGATTTGGAGCAGCCCAAAATGTTACTTTTGTTTTCCCACTATCATCACTACTTTTACCATCCGCACCGCCACAAGCTGTTAGCAAGGAACCAACAACTGCAATACTAAGAGCTGCATAAGCAATTTTTCTAATCTTCATATCAATAATCCTCCTAATTCCACTTTTTTTGTAATTGTAAGCGCTTGATTACGATTACATTATCACATTACATTTTTGTAATGTCAATAATTACTTTTAATAACCCTATCTACACAAACATTCACACAACAACTAGAACAATACACAACAAAATTATTTATAACATTACTTTTTAATTATAAAATTTTTGCTATTTTGTGAATTAACTTCTATAATAGAATAAAATAGGAAACATGGAGGGGGAAAAAATGAAGAAAGTGACAATGCAAGATATTGCTGACAGGTTGAATATAACAAAAAATTCCGTGTCACAAGCTCTAGGAAATAAAAATGGTGTCAGCGAACAAACCAAATTAGCTGTTTTTAAAATGGCTGATGAACTTGGTTATAAATATAAAAAAGAAATAGCTAGAGAAGTCGTAAAAGAAAAATTCGCATTACTTGCAACCTCATTCGCGCTATCACAGCGAAGTTTTTTTGGAGAGATTATTGATAATATGAAACAAAGCATTATCGCCAGGCAAGGAGAGCTTGTTATTTTTACCGTAACAGACGAGGAAGCTAGCCTAAAACAACTTCCTGAACAATTGACCAATCAGAACTGGACTGGTATTTTCTTGCTGTCGCATATTAGCACAGACTATAGCAAACAAGTTATCGAGCTCGGGATGCCTGTGGTACTTATTGATCACCATGATCCTCATTTAAAAGCCGATGCTGTTATTAGCCAAAATAAAGATGGCGCCTTTACAGCAGTGGAGTATTTAATTCAAAATAACCATCAAAAAATTGGATTTTTAGGAGATATTACTTTTTCTCCAAGTTATGAAGAACGATTGGAAGGCTATAAAAAAGCACTAACGCACTATCAAATTCCGTTTAATAAAAAATATGCTATCACTCGTATTAAAGAAGAGCAGATGAGTCTCTATAAAACGTTGGATGAACTGGATGAACTGCCAACAGCCTGGTTTTGTGTCAACTCAGGGCTAGGATTTATTTTAAATACTTATTTACAATCAAAAGGCTATACCATTCCGAAAGACTTATCGATTATTTGTTTTGACAATACGGAGTTTACTGTACTAAGCAAGCCACCACTCACAACTATGTGCACTAATTTAGCATTTATGGGTGAAAAAGCAGTAGAATTAATGTATAACCGCATAAGAAAACCAGAAGAAGGCTATGTTCATCTGGCTCTGGCGACGAATTTAATTGTACGAGACTCTGTTAATACAAATAAAAAAACGATTCAGCAATGATAAGCTGAATCGTTTTTATTAATTTGTTTTTAATATGGCAAAGTCTTTTTGTAAAAATCTCCATACAGCTTCAAAAAGTTGCTCCGCTTGCTTATCCTGACAAATAACGTGATCTGCCCCTTCCAAAATGAAAAGTTCTTTTGGTCCTGGAATGCTTTCCATTAAGAAGTTAACACTTTTTTCGACAGGAACAACCGAATCATTACTACCCTGCGCAATAAAAGTTGGAATTTCAATATGTTCAAAAACAGGTTTTGCTAAAGCTACCATTTTTTGAAATTGAAGCGCGGAAGTCCACGGAGTCTCTGTCATTTTCTTTTGATAGCGTTTGAACATCGGACTATTTTTTAATGTGACTTCTTTTGCTTCTGCTAATACTTGTTTGGAATTCCCAATAATTTGCGGCCATTCCATCGCATTTACTGCAGTACTAAGTAACACTAGTTTTTTCACTTCCGGGTAGTGCCTCGCAAGCCATCCAGCAAGCAAACCACCCATTGAAAAACCAATAATATATACTTCTTCGTCTTCTTTTAAAAGTTGACTTAAAATACTGTCTACAAAAACAAGCCAATCTTTATATGTCACATTTTTTAAGTGGCGCAGGTGATCATGGCCTGGCAAAGTGGGCGTAAGTATATCCCAATCTGTGTGCTCCCGCAAATAATCAGCGAGTGGCTTCACCTCTTTTGGCGAACCTGTAAAACCATGAATACATAGACAAGCAACCATTATGCCTTTCCTCCTGTTCAAATTATTACCTGTGCATTGACCATATTGGTATGTCCAAATTTATTCGTCACTTAATAATAAGATTTTCTACTACATCTTTCAAGCCCATTCCATAAGAACCTTTGACCAGTATCCATTCATTTCCGCTTATATCATGAAGAAGTGCTGTTTCAAGCGATTCCTTCGTGTCAAAATGTTGAACTTTTTCCTGACCAATTTTTGTTTTTGCCACAGATTCAAAAGCTTTCATTGCATCTCCTAATAAAAATATCTTCTCAATCGTTCCGTTTTCAAGCACTTCCGCAGACTCTTGGTGCAGTTGCTCAGATAATTCACCTAATTCTAGCATATCCGCAAGAACTAAATACTTTGGCTTTCCTTTTGAATCCATATGCATAAATGTTTTTAAAACTGTTTTAAGTGCTGTTGGACTAGAATTATACGCATCGTTTAAAATTCTTGCGCCATTTTTTGCTGTTAACCATTCTAAGCGGCTTTTTGAGCGTTCCATATTCTTTAAAGCTGTTTGAATCTTCTTGCCTTCTATCCCAATTTCTCTTGCTGCGAGCATTGCTGCCATAGTATTAAATACGTTATGCTCCCCGATAATCGGAACAAATATCTCTAAATCAGGTTCCCAATTGGTTATAAATGCTGTTCCTTCTGTTTCCGCACGAATTTCTAACGGATAAATTTCAGCATCATTTGATTTACCGAAAGTTAACTGTCTAAAGTCACCTTCAATATGGCTTAATAGCAAGGTTTCTTCATATGGATAAATTAAAATCCCACTCGGATTAAGTCCAGCAGTTATTTCTAATTTGGCTTTTGCAATTTCTAAACGTGATCCTAAATATTCAATATGCGCTTCTCCAATATTGGTAATAATGGCAATATCTGGTTTGGCAATTTTGGATAATACTTCAATTTCATGACGGTGATTCATGCCCATTTCAAGCACAGCCACTTCTGTATCTTCTGGCATAGTTAAAATCGTATATGGCAATCCGATATGATTATTGAAATTCCCGCCAGTATAATGAACTTTATACGTAGTCTCTACCATCGCAGCCATAATATCTTTTGTCGTTGTTTTCCCGTTACTTCCAGTGATAGCAATAACTTTTGGCTTTACTTCTTGTATATACTTCATCGCTAACTCTTGAAGTGCAAGTAAAGTATCCTCCACTAAAATAACTGGAAAATCAGTCGGCGGATTAGGAATATCTTTCTGCCAAAAACTTGCAACAGCACCCATTTCTCGCGCTTGCCCTACAAACTCGTGCCCATCACGCAAATTACCTACAAAAGGGACAAATAAATCGCCTGGCTTTATTTGCCTTGTGTCAAAGCAAACACCAGTAATAACGACATCGCGAAATGCATCTGTATGAATAGAATTATCTAACATTGCTACTACTTCGCCTACTGTTTTTTTCAAATTCAATCGCTCGCTTCCATAAAAAAGCAGCTTCCTTAGTTGAAAACTGCCTTCTGCTTATTTTAGTCTTCTAATTTATATTTAAGTGCATTTTTTGCTGCATGGCGTTCTTTTGCTAAATCTACTAATCGTTCAATTAACGCTGGATAAGGCAAACCTGTTTCCTGCCATAAAAGTGGGTACATGCTATAAGGTGTAAAACCTGGCATTGTATTTACTTCATTTAAAAACAATTGGTTGTCGTCAGTTAAAAAGAAATCTGCTCGAACAAGTCCACTAGCATCTAGTCCTAAGAACGCTTGAATAGCATATTCTTTCATTTGTTCCAATATTTCAGGATCTACCTCAGTCGGAATAATTAATGTTGTATTGTTATCTTGATATTTCGCTTTATAGTCATAAAACTTCGCTACCGCACCTTCTGGCAATATCTCTCCTGGCACAGAACAAATCGGCGTATCATTTCCAAGAACACCCATTTCAATTTCGCGTGCAATGACACCCTGTTCAACAACAACACGACGATCATATAAAAATGCTTCAGTCATCGCTTCAGTTAATTCTTGTTTATTGGTAGCCTTGCTAATACCAACACTTGAACCAAGGTTTGCTGGTTTAACAAAAACTGGATATTCAAGTACTTCTTCCATTTCACTAACCATTTCATCTTTAAAGTTATTCCAATCAATTTGTCGAACAGCCACTGCGGGAACTTGAGGAATTGCCGCATCAGCAAAGATTTTTTTCATAACAATTTTATCCATTGCTGCGGATGAAGCAAGCACGCCATTCCCTACATAAGGAATATTTAAAACTTCAAATAGCCCTTGTACCGTACCATCTTCCCCGTTTGGTCCATGCAATAAAGGAAATACTACTGTTTCTTGACCGTCTGCTTGTAAGACAGCTGGACTAATAAGTTCTCCCGCTGATTTTTCGGTTTCTGTTAAAGCTAATTCCACCTTATCTGCTACCTCAAAACGCAATTGCTCTACAAAATCTAATTTTCCTTCTAGAAGCGGGCCTTGTACCCATTCTCCTTCATTTGTAATATATATTGGTTGTGCTTCAAATTTGTTTAAATCCAGTGCATTAATTAGAGAAAATGCTGTTTGTAAAGAAACCTCATGTTCTGCAGATTTTCCGCCGTATAGTAAAATTAACTTGGTTTTCATAATACCCCTCCGTCATTATTCGCTTTATCTATTTTACCATGTTTTAGCAAGATGAAAAGGCATAACTAAAAAATAGGTTGAAAAAATCTTCTTTTTTAAGTAAGACAAATGTTCTCTTACTCGAAAAAGGACTTTTTCAACCTACCTTATTAAACGCCAGATGTTAATTTTAAGCCAACGACACCAGCGATAATCATTGTAATAAATAATATTTTGCCAACACTTTTACGTTCCTTAAACACCAGCATTCCTAAAACAACACTTCCGACAGCGCCAATTCCTGTCCAAATAGCATAACCTGTCCCAATGGGAATTGTTTTAAGCGCTAATGATAATAGGAAGAAGCTGCCTGACATAAAGATAACCGTTAAAATGGCATATCCAACTCGTTTAAAACCTTCTGATAGCTTTAACATAACCACAAATACCATTTCACATAATCCTGCAATAAATAAGAATAACCAATCCATTTTTATCTACCATCCTTTTCCGGCTCGCTACCATCGACTAATTTTAAGCCAATAATTCCTACCAATAAAACAATGAGCGATACAATTTTCCAAAAAGAAACACCTTCTGAAAGAAACACCATTCCGACAATTGCGGTCCCTGCTGCTCCAATCCCTGTAAAAATAGCGTATGCCGTACCAATTGGAATATGTCTCATCGCAATTGAAAACAACCAAAAACTAACTATTAAAAAGGCTACAGTTAAAAGACTCCACCCAAGCATAGTAAAACCGTGTGATTCTTTTAGTCCAAAAGCCCAAACTATCTCTGACAATCCTGCTAAAATCAAATAAAACCAAGCCAATGTTATTACCTCCAATTTATTTAAGCAAACCTTCGAGAACTTCCCAAGCGGATTCTCGGCGAAGCTCAAATTCCGTTTCATCATAAATCCCATGCTCTACACTAAGCCCATCTAGGAGTGCATAAAACACATGCATCCATCTCACTAAAGTAGCTTCTGTTGCAATTTGTTTTAATGTTTCTCTTAAAATATCGTTCGTTAATTGTTCGTAAGTCTTTGTCTCTTCTTTTAATTCTTTAAAAAGTGACTTTGGTGGATAAAAAACAGCTCGTTGAAAAAATTTCTTCTCATCTGGATTACTCGAAAAATCTGTTGCAACAAAAAATATTTTCCGAAGTTTCTCTACTCCAAACAAATCTTCATTTAGTGCCACTTGTTGAAGTTCTTTTAGCTCTGTTTGGATGCTATCTTGATATACTTCTAAAAAAAGTGCCTCTTTTGACGAAAAATGAGCATATAAAGATGGCGTCTTAATCCCTACTGCTTTTGCTATTTCGGAAAGAGCAGTACCATCATAGCCTTTCTCGGCAAAAAGGGCTAATGCGGTCTCTTTTACTAATTTTTTTGTCATAAGATTTCCTCCTAACTAACGTTCATTAGTTATATAATAGCAAATAAAAAACCAAACGTAAAGGAAAAAGTTTGATTTTTTATAATTCGATATAATTCCATTCATTTTGCTTTAAATCATATACTAGTTTTGCTACTTCTTTTTCGTAATGTATAATTGCACTGTTTTCAAGTTCTGTCATTTCTTCTTTTAATCCTATGCCAATTGGAACTTCAATTTGCGTGCGTGTTTTAATAATGTTTTCAAAAGCAATACAGGCACCGTCACGGAAATATTCCGCCATTTTTTTCAATAATTCAACTGGTGGTTCTGCAATATATTTTTTCTTTCCAAACGATAAAAATGATTTTTCATTTACGAGTTCTGTTGTTTTTCGAGCTATAACAAAACTAAGTAACATATAAAAATGGTTTAAATTGCGATAATAGACTTTATTATAACGTCCATCCTCTTTCGTTAAGTAAACAAAATTATTTTGCAACTTATAGTAAAACGGAGACCGCAAATGACGCCCTGTATGTGCTAAATATAGCATTTCCGCTACTTCTTGAGGGGTTAATTGATTCAAAAGTTCTACATCTTCAAAATCAATCCAACAAAGCGGACTAAAATTTTCTTTGGATATATTTGCTAAATCATTTGGTTCCAAATAGTAAAAAGCTGTATGGGCATTATATGATGCATCTTCTATTTTGTGTTTAATTAGCAAAATATTTTCGGGCGGCTGGCCGACTCCATTTAAGAAATCGCAAAAAGAAATACCACTTGTCGCTACATTATTAATAACATGATCAATATGAACATAAATAGATTGTTGATTTATCGCTTCTTTTTTCATGTATTTGCCTCACTCTAATTCTATTTTCTATTAATAGGTAAAAGCCTTCCTTATCCATCATACAACATTTCTAGCTAAAAAGGATAACAGAAACATCAAAACTAAGTGACTAATTGATGACAAATAAAAAAAGTGAAGATAATTTATATGAAAACCAAGCCTCCTTGTGTCTTTTTGGATACATAGGACGATTTAAATGCATATAAAAAATCTTTCACTTTTTCTTTTACTGCAATCGAAGTGTCATGTTAGGAAGCGCTTTGCTACTAACAGATTGCCAAATATCTTTTCGTGATTTTGTTTTTTCGACTACAATGCCTTTTTCTTTAAGCTGACGGATTACTTGATTTAAGTCTTTTTGTTTATTATCCAAGCTCATCACTCCATCTTTTAAAATTTGTTTTCATTCTCATTTATTTCTTTCTCTCTTTCTTTACTTTAACATATTATCTTTCTTAAAAATACCCTATTTCTTCATAAACTAACCTATTTACACGATTTTTTTCAAGAAAGCGTTTGAAAACCGAATTTTATCGCTTATTTCTTCCTCAATATAAAGGAAAAACTCATCCCTATTAGCTTTCTTTGTAATAAACTCGATACTAAAAATAATTTCCGCGTTTTTTCTGCTTAGCTAAATTAATCTGGCTAGCAATTTAGACACACAAAAACTCTCTATAAAATAAAGAGAGTTTCTGCTTTTCGCATCATTTATTTACTGTTTATGGTGCAGGGAAACCGACAGCATATCCTTCGATTTGATAAGTGACCACTACATCCTCAGTAGATAGTGTTCCTTCATAATTAGTTGAGATATTTTGGCGATTGTACCAAAACATAATTCCACTAGCCCCATCATCCGGGTCTTGTGAAATGAGGTACTCCACCGGATTTCCTTTATCATCTATAATATTAAAGTAAACTCGTTTTGGTAAGGAATAAGTTTCATCTTCCTTACTTTGAATAACTATATCACCAACTTGTTCGTTTTGATTATATGTTTGCTGATTATAATCTAGTTTTACTTGGTACTTATCTAAATTTGGATAAAGAGGAATAAAATCGCCATTTTTAAACGTTGACAGGTCTTCTACAACAAAAGGATTTCCATATTTATCAACAAATTTAATCGTAATTTTAACATCTTTTAACTCTCGATACACATAGACTATTTCTTGTGCTTGGTTAGAAAGTGTCCCTGTTGCATTATTAGGCAATCTAGTACTATCTAGTTTAAGCCCTGCAATTTTCGGTTGATAGGCATCCGTTGTTGTATCATAGCTTTCGCCCACATTTCCGTCAATAGTTTGCGGAGCGTGTATAACGTTTCCAGCTGTATCAACGTATTTTACTGTAACGGTTCCTGCTGATACTGCTTGTTTTTCATAGATATAAGTTACTTCTTGTGATTCTTTCGTGAAACTTCCACTCGTGTCACCAAGAACTTTTTTATAGTTATACCCGTCTATATCTTTTTGTGTCGTATTAAATGTATCTCCTATAGCTCCTGTTAATGTCTCACTAGGTGCTAAAGTGCTGCCATTTTCATCTTGATAATTAACAGTTACGATTCCTTCTTGTGTTGGAGTCGGCGTGTTATTGTTTTCAGATGTATGAATATAGCCAACATACGTATAACCAGTAATCGCTGCTGGTTTTTTCGTTTCTGTTGCACCTTTAGTTGAGATTATACTTTCTTGTGGTTTCAAATGACTATTTTCTGCCGCTTGTGCGAAGGAACTTACTAATAAGCTGCTTCCACCTATTATAGCTATAAATAATAAAATTTGTTTGGAATATCTTTTTTTCCAACTTAGGAGAGTAATTCCACCTACAACCATTAGAACTCCGAGAATAATGATATATGCGCTAATGCCAGTATCTCCAGTTTTTAATAAACTATATGGATCAGCGGATTTATCAGCTGAGCTTGTAGAAGCTTGTATACTATTATTCGCATTCCCGCTCTTACTTTCAGCTAATTGTGCATTACCTTTTGATTCACCAGCTACATTTGTTGGTGATTCTGAAGTACGAATTGGATTATTATTTGTGGTAGCTGTTGAATCATTATTTTCGGTACTATTTGTATCGTTGTTAGTACTAGTCGAAGTGTCCGAAGCATTTTTTTGATATACAAATAGGTAGTTTTCTAAATCATTCGCGTATATTTCACTTGGAGTTCCTTTTGTAATACTGTTTTTTTGTTCATCTGTTAAGGTACTAATATCCACATAATCATAAGTGACTTTGCTTGAATCAGTTTCATCAGCAAGTGCTACTGAACCACCTGCTAAAAGACTTGTAAGAAATAAAACACTTACAAACAAATAACTAAAAAGGCTTTTTTTCATTGAATCATCTTCCTTTCAATATCATTTCTTGCTTTATTATCAGCTTTAGAAAGTTTTATTTACTATTAGATTTGATTTATAGTAGATATTATTTTAATGCTTTGGTGAAATGTAACTACTATTCCATGTTTTAGTCTCCTTATAATAAAAATATCTGTCATTTCAAAAATAAAGTATCTAATTGATTTATCGGACAATATTTATTTTAGAGGAATTTGCGAATAAAAAAAGAAGCTAAAACCGAAAAAAATTGCAAAAAAGGCGTTTTTTTGTCTAAGTTGTGAAGGTCGCGCATTTGATTAGTGGATTAAAAACACTTGAATATTGGTATAAAGCCATTTTAGTGATTTTATAAATATTCTCAGCGGAGAATTAAATGTTGTTTAAAACAAAAAAACAGAAATTCTCGATTTACAACGAGAATTTCTGTTTTTATACGATTTATTTTATAGTACTTTATCTAAGAAACTTATAGTTCTTGGATTTGTTGGATGATCGAAAATATCTACTGGTTTGCCTTCCTCCACGATATAGCCGCCATCCATAAAGATGACACGATCACCAACTTCACGAGCAAAGCCCATTTCGTGCGTTACAATCATCATTGTCATTCCGCCTTTAGCTAGCTCTTTCATAACCCCTAGTACTTCACCGACCATTTCTGGGTCAAGGGCAGAAGTTGGTTCATCAAACAACATAATATCTGGGTCCATTGCAAGAGCTCTTGCAATGGCGACTCGTTGCTTTTGTCCCCCAGATAGTTGACTTGGGAACTCCTCTGCTTTTTCTTTTAGACCAACTTGTTCTAATAAACGGAGCGCATTACTTTTCGCTTCCTCTTTATCCATTTTTTTTAATTCTACAGGAGCAAGCGTGATATTTTCTAAAACAGATAAATGTGGAAATAAGTTAAAATGTTGAAAAACCATTCCAATATTTTCACGAACTTTATTAATATCTACTTTTTTATTTGTAATATTGAAATCATCCACAATCACTTCACCAGCTGTAATTTCTTCTAAGTTGTTCATACAGCGAAGGAACGTACTTTTCCCAGATCCAGAAGGTCCAATGACACAAACTACTTCGCCTTCTTTGACTTCTATATCAATTCCTTTTAGTACTTCATTGGCACCAAAATTCTTTTTTAGTCCTGTTACTTTTAATTTAGTCATTTCGTAATCTCCTTTCTAAACGATCCGACACTTTTGTTAAAATGGTAATTACAATCAGGTACATGATTCCAATGATAAGCCATGTCCATGTACTTTCAAAGGTACGCGCCATGATAATTTTTCCAGATTGTGTTAGTTCGACTAAGCCAATTGCTGACATAATCGAGGTATCTTTTAAAGTGATAACGAACTGATTAATAAAGGATGGAATCATCATTCGAATAGCTTGTGGTAAAACGACTTTTAACATCGCTTTTTTATGTGGTAAACCTAGACTTCTAGCTGCTTCCATTTGGCCTTTGTCGACCGATTGAATTCCGCCACGTACAATTTCAACCATATAGGCTCCCGCGTTTAAGCTAAGTGCAATCACCCCGGCTAGAAATACTGGCATCCTAAAATCAAGTGCTGCTGGAATACCAAAATAAAAGAAGAATGCTTGTACAATTAGCGGCGTTCCGCGGAAAATATCCACATAAACAGTAGCAATTCCACGTAATATTTTGCTGTTACTAACTTTCATAAAGCCAAAAGTAATACCAATAATAAAGGCAATAATTAATGAAACAACTGCTAAGCGAATGGTTAACCACATTCCAGCTAAAAGCGCTGGCCAGGAAGATTTAATAATTCCCATAAAACCTTTTTCTGTGGTGTTTTCTTTTACAGCATCTTTACCTAAATAACTTTTAAGAATATCATCATATTCACCGCTTGCTTTGATATTTACTAAACCAGCATTGAATTTTTCTAGTAGTTCTTTGTTTTTGCCTTTATTAACAGCAAATCCATAAGAATTACCTTTTTCTTTTTCAGTAACAATTTTTAAGCCGTTTCCTGTTTGAACGCCATAAGCTAGTACAGGATAATCATCGAAACATGCCACGGAATTTCTTGTTTTAACATCATCATACATTTGGGCTGAATCATCAAAAACAACAATATCAAAATCATATTTATCTTTAATTTTTTCTGCAAAGGCATAACCTTCTGTACCTGTTTTAACAGCTACTTTTTTCCCTTTTAAGTCATCATAACTTTTGATTTCGTCGTTATCTTTTAAAATTCCCATAACAACTCCGGAATCAAAGTATGGATCAGAGAAATCAAATTTTTGTTTTCGCTCATCGGTAATACTCATTCCAGCAATAACACCATCTACTTGATTGGCTTCAAGCGCTTGAACTGCTGCATTGAATCCCATTGCTTTAATCTCGTATTCAAAATTTTGATCTTTGGCGATGGCTTTAAGGATATCCATATCAATCCCTACTTGCTCACCGTTTTTCTCAAATTCAAAAGGGGCAAAGGTTGTATCAGTTCCAATTAAGTATGTTTCTTCGGCCGCTTTTGCATTTACCCCGTTTCCTGTGAAAATGAACATGGCAACACATGCAATCGCCATTATAAGTATGAAGCGTGAAAATTTCTTCATAGTTTGTCCTCCCTCTATGTTTCTTTTGCTTTGATTTCTGTATTTTATGTAGCATTAAATTTTTTCCGTACTTGTAAGATTTTACCATAAGGCAAGGTTATTGACCATAGTTAATTATGATAAGATTTTCAATATCGCAAAGAAAATAAGCCAATGGAAAAACGTTATCTTAGAAGGAAAGCATGGTATGAAATGGACTAATTATCTCGGACTATCGAAAATAACACTGCTTACTTTTGCAACCATAAGCCTGAATAAGATGGCTAACTGGCTATGTAAAAAGGCTTTCCTTTTGTCTATAAATAGGGGAAAAAGAAAGTTCTCATTGTTTAACCTTTGAGAACTGAGGTGCTCGACGCATGGCTTTAAGTTTGTATTTTTCATGTTTTTTATGGGTTTTAAAGCCAAAATGGGCATACAAAATTTGAATTCAAATAGAAGAACAAACCGAATTTAAGTGGTTTGTTCTTCTAAATTTGGGTCTGCGCTTACTATCTAGTGGTTATCATTTGATACTTGTATCACCTTTAGGAGAATAGCAATCAAAGACCATATCATCTATTAAAAAGTCTGGATTAGAATTAGGTTTTTTTCCATAACCATTTCCACCAGAAACTTCGTCTAACATCTCTGTCTTATATCCTTTAGAAGCAAATAAATTAGCAGTTTCATTCTGTTTAATAAGACCTCTAGAATTAGGAGGTGAATAGTCGCCGATAGGTTTGCTTCCCTCAGATAATGATGGTTTTATCTTAGAACTTTTTCCAACTCCAACAACTTCCTTAGCCCCATCGGCTTTCTTCGTACTTTTTTCAGCCTCTTTCCCCTTGTCTGCTTTTTTATTGAGCTTATTTAGGTCTTCTATGCCTTCTGTTACAAATTTAAATCCTTTGGTCCCATATTTTCCGAGAATAAATGAGATACTAATCTATAATAATAAACAACCTGCCAAATAGTAGGTTGTTTATTATTTATCGAATTTTTACTAGTAAATTGCCTTAATATTTCTTCATTGTATACAAATAGCTTCGGTTAGCTATTAGCAACTTGATTAGTGAGTCTACTTCTTACTAGTCAAGGCTTTATCACTTGATTACCAGTCTCGTGATAAAGTGCCTTTTTTATTTATTTTGTTGTAAAAATGCTTCCAAAATTCGTTTTACTGGTAAACTAGCATTTTTCAATAAATTTTCTGCTTTTTCGATTATTGCCTTGTCTGAAATAATCAAATTTCTATATGGTTCTCCATCAAATGAACGTAATGAATCTAAAGCATATTCAACTACCTCATCATTTTCATGTAGCAATTCTAATAATACATTGAAGCCATTCATACCTGTTTCCTCATCAATACAATAGGCTAACCTAATTTTATACTCATCTTCCTTATTATTTAAATTATGAGTTAAATCTTTCCAATCATTTTCTGTAAATCCACTTAATAATTCTCGTACATACAAAAATTCATCATCAAAAAAGTAATTGTCTGAACTATTCTCAGATAAAACTTCATCTACTTTTTCATACATTATTTTTTCCTCCTCTATTTAGTAAATCCTCCTGGAATTGGTGCATTTACTTTTCCTGTTGGATAACCACTTACGATATTATCTCCTAGCTTAACTACATCTATCTCTACACCATCAACAATTGCTCTATGCCATGTTGCCCCGTCTCGTCCTCTAACACTGATTGTAGGAGAGTTCCCGACATCCTTAATACTATCTAAAATTTTAGTATCACTCCATCCATCTGGAAAAACGGTACTATTTTTTATTTTAGAAAGATTTCCATCTGGAAATTGAGTAACAATTTTGATGTCTTTTGTACCATCAGGATTAATTTTAATAGTCTCAGTTGCAAAGTTTGGATGGTTATTGTTAATACTTGAAGAATGCCCGCCAATTATTTCATTTTTAGTAGGATTTTTCCTTTGTCCCCAAAGGATTTTTTCTTCCATTTCTGGAGTAATAATTGAGTTAGCCCCACTGGCTTTCTTCGTACTCTTTCCTACCTCTTTCCCCTTATCTGCTTTTTTATTGAGTTTATTTAGGTCTTCTACGCCTTCAGCAACAAATTTAAACCCTTTGGCCCCATATTTTCCTATTTTAATAGGTGGAATGATAAATAACAAAGAAAGTCCTCGTTCGCCCCATGATAGCTTGTCTCCGGTTATCGGGTCTTCTCCAGTCATAACTCTAACACCGTCTCCTATCGGTGTAAAGAGGTCGGCTATTTCTTTTATTGCTTTCACTGGGTCAAAGTCTTTTGCTTCGGCTTTCATTGCTTCTGCTTGGGCTAGCATTTTCCCTAAGCCACCATCTTTTCCTGCCCATTTATCATGTTTTACGGTATTTTCTGGTGAGCTCTTACTTATTTTCTGTTTGAATCATTTCTTTCACTCCTTTAATTTTTGATACACGAAAAACGGTATCAATGTTTTCACACTAATACCGTTTCAACAGTCTACAATTTAGCTGATTGTCCTTCAAATAAACATTCAAAAAGACTAGAAAGTCCTTTGAATTTTTTTTACAATAAATACAACTAGCTTTTTGTTAGCTACTAACTACTGGCAACTTGATTAGTGAGTGTATACCTTACTATCAAGGCTTTACTACCCGACACCAATCAGGTAGTAAAGAGCTTTTTTTATTTAGTAATCCAATTATTGATTTTCAATACTTATTGAAAGCATTGTTCCAAAACAAAGACTGGCAATTGTACTATTCTCTCTTAAAACTCTCAAATATATATCTTCCTTTTTCAATTCAGTGACATTATCAAAATCTCCATAAAAAATATCTTTTTCTTTATAGGTCAAGAACACACTAATTTGGTTTTCATAGGTTCTTATAAAGATTGTTAAAGTAAAATCATCTTTGCTAATTTTATACGTTATATTGCCATCACCTACATTGTCAGTCAAACTTTCACTTTCAGATAGAAATAGTTCCATCAAGTCTAATTCATCATATTTCATTTTTATCTGTCTCCTTTATTTAGGTATTACTGTGATTACATCACCTAAATCATTAATTATAACTGAAACATCACCAGTTTCAAATTTCCATGTATTTATTTGGTTTCCTGCAGTTTTCACACCATTTTTTATAGCGTCTTCAATAACTGATGGTGGAATATTTCTTGGCTGTACATATTTTTTTATAAAATCGCTATATTTTCTTGTTCCCGGAACATATCCCTTACCCTTAGCAATTTCTTGTGCCCTAGTATGCAATTGAGCTCGAATATCCGGTGTGTCAGGAGCCATTCTTTCTAAAGCATGGCCAGAATACTTACGACCATTTATAGTTGCTCCATTTTTATTTAAACTCCAAGATATATCATCCACAGCTCCGCTGGCTTTCTTGGGGCGGGAGACTTGTCTATTAAATTATGTAGGCAAAACATTGCTACAACAACATTTTACCACACTTTGTTTAGCTTGCTAAACAACAGGGGAACGAAGAAGAAGAACGTCAATATTTAGACCATATTATTGGTATGTTTGCATGGACAAACAAGCATTATTGGGAGATTGCCGACTTTCTTTATTATAAAAGATTGCAAAAAAATATTACCTCTGCCTCCAAAAACACTTTCAAAAAATTATCCGAAACAAAAAAAGAGGCTGGGACAAAACTAAAGCTCAGCACTAAAAGTTGAAAAATCGAAAAGCAGAAATCATTGTATAGAGCCATTTCGAAAAATGGATTAGACATGATTTCTGCTTGTTTTTCATTTTAGAACCCCTTTTGTCCCAGCCTCATTTTCAATTAATTTTTTAATTATCTTTAATATAATCTTCCGCATCATCAATAAAAGATGTTAATTTCAAATCAGGATACTTTTTATCTAGTTCTCTCAAACAAGATATAAACTTCTTACTTTGTAAATTTTCGGAAACATAGTCAAAAACAGAACTAATCAATAATACATCATCTTTAGAACCATTCATCAAGTACTTAATTGTTTCATCCTCATTCTTTGATAAAATATTTGTTAATTCTTCCCAGCTTCGTTCTAGTCTAAAATCATCATCTTGATTTATACTTCTTCTTTTTTTTAAGTTTTCTTGAATTTCATCTGAAATACTCATAAACTTTCCTCCTTCTAAATATACAAAATTAAGGCTGTTTAGTACCATCTGGAAAAATGGTACCAATCTTTCCATTTGTTTTTATTACTCCTATTCTCACTCCGTTAACCTCACCAAATATAATTTCTCCATCTTTTGCTTTTGCAAATTCTGGAAGGCTTGCTACTTGCTGTCCAGCACTCTCAATATCTTTTGTTGTCCAATTTTCTGGAAACCATGATTGACCAGTTCCAGTACGTTTAGAAGGTGTTTTATGCGAAGGTACATTACCAACTCTAACACCATTTGAATATGTTTTTTCGATATTCACTTCTATACCATTTTTTCTCAAAAAATCAATATTATCTTGCCCATGCCCTCCACCTTTCATTTTTGAAATTGCACCGGTCTTAGGATTTTTAGTGAAGTCACC